>CAUEKH010000245.1 GCA_959018155.1 uncultured Hungatella sp. | reverse complement strand
CTTCCTTAAATGAACCGTGGATGAAGGATTTTAAGACGAGCCGCACTCCTGCCGTTTTATATGACAACTATGTGAAGGGCAATCCAACGGTTGCCAGCGTGGGCGTGGACAGCAGCGAGGGGATGGAACTTGCCGTTTCTTATTTAAAAAAGCAGGGACACAAAAAGATTGGCTACTTAACGGGGACTCTCGGGTCCTACGTCATGCAGGCGCGCCATAAAGCATTTTTCAGCGCCCTCAAGCAGTACGGGCTTCCAGCCGATTCCCATTTATGCGGGAGCGCCTACTACGTATCCGAGTGCATCCAGAAGCACCTTCCGTGCCTGTTAAATCAGGGGGTGACGGCGATTCTGTGCAGCCACGACTTGCTGGCCACCGCGGCCCTGGTCCAGTGCCAGGAACTGGGCGTCCGGGTACCGGAAGAATTAAGCATCATCGGCTTCGACGACTTGCCGATCTGCCCCTATACGGATCCGCCCTTAACCACCATCCGCCAGGATCGGCCCAAGCTGGGAAAATGCGGTTACTACGCGTTAGACAGTCTGCTCAACGATGTGCCGATCGGATCACTCCAGCTTCATGCGCAGTTTATTTTGAGAGAATCCAGCGGGCCGGCAAAAGAATAGACAAATCCAGCAAAAAAGCAGATTTACAGCACTCTCCCAAATGCCGTAAATCTGCTTTCTCTCACTATGTAAACCAGTATTCTGAATCTCCCACTTCAGAATTTACCCTTTTCTTTACTCCTCTTTCCCGACTACCTTATAAGTCTCTTCCACGATTCTCTCCATGGCGTTTAAGATATTCTCATACCCGGTGCAGCGGCAGAGATGGCCGGAAATCATTTTTCTCAGTTCCTCGCGGTTATACCGTTTGCCGGTTCCCACGATCTCCACGGCCGTCATGATAAGGCCCGGCGTACAGAATCCACACTGAACGGCGGCCTCTTCCACAAATGCCTTCTGGATCGGGCTCAATTCGCCGTTGGGGCCTTTTAAGCCTTCTACCGTCATAATCCGGCGTCCCTCGGCCCAGGCCGTTAAATAGATACAGCTGTCGATGGCCTCCCCGTCCACTAAGACGGTGCAGGCGCCGCACTCTCCGACTTCACAGCCTTTCTTCACGCTGGTAAGGCCCAGTCGGTCTCTCAACGTTTCCAGCAAGGACTCCCTGTCGTCCACCGCAACTTCTACTTCTTTATCATTTACAATCATACGGATAATCTTAAGCATCGCACTCACCCCCTGCATTTATCATTGCCTGTTTCAGGGCACGTTTTGCCATCTCTTCAATCAGCTGAAGCCGGAACTCTTTGGAAGCTCTCCAGCTGGTACGCGGATTGACTTCTGTTAAGACGCTCTTTCCCACTGTCTCGAGCAGTTCCTCTCCAACCGCCATGCCCTTCACCTTTTCTTCTGTCTCAAAGCAGCGGATCGGTGTCGGGGCAGCGACGCCGTAGCCGATGTGCATTTCTTCGACGCGCTTCTTATCCTCTGTCAGCTTCACGGTAACCGCACAGCCCATGGTCGCGATTTCCATGGCATTTCTCTTGCCGTACTTGATGTAGTGGCCGCCGAAGCCCTCATAGCTTTCCTTCTTAATCTTAATGGCAGTCAGCACTTCGTCGTGCTTCCTGACAGTCTTTCCGGGGCCGGTATACCACTCCCGGATCGGCACCTCTCTGACTCCTTCCGGGCCTTCCACCACGAGAATGGCGTCGAGGCAGCAGAAGGAGGAAGCGCTGTCCGCACTGGTCACGCCGTTGCAGACATTTCCGCCCACCGTACCGATGTTGCGAAGCTGCGGGCCGCCGGCCTGATCCACGGCATCCCCCAGAATCGGAATGTATTTCTGGATAATCGGATGATTCGTCACATGGGAAAATGTGGTCGCCGGTCCGATAACGATAGTGCCGTCCTCTTCCATTCTCACACCTTCCAGCTCCTTAATTCCATGGATACTCACCAGAGAACAGCCAGCCAGCTTTCCTTCCCTGATTTTAATTAACACATCGCTTCCTCCGGAAATAACTACCGCCTCCGGATCTTCTGACAGGGCACGGACTGCGTCTTTGATATCCTTTGCCTGGTAAAATTTTTCAATATCATACATATTCGTTCACCGTCCCTTCTCTATATCAGACCTGCCGCCTTAAAATGAGCCACCATCTTCTGTGGGTCAAGAGGCAGGGAATCTACTGCGACACCAGTTGCGTGTAAAACCGCGTTGCGGACAGCAGGCGCGACCGGGATTGCCGGCGGCTCGCCAAGCGCTTTATTTCCAAACGGACCCGTCGGATCTTCCAGTTCCACAAATTCCACTTTGAGATCCGGCGTGTCCATGGAGGTAGGCAGTTTGTAATCCAGCAGGTTGTCATTGAGCGGCCTGCCGTTCTTATCGAGTAAAAGCTGTTCGCTTAAAGCGTAGCCAAGTCCCATGCTCATACCGCCGTGGACCTGTGCCTCAGCTAACTTCGGGTTAATCAAAATACCGCTGTCATGGACATTTAAAATGTTGGTCACCTTCACCTTGCCGAGAGGCATATCCACCTCAACCTCAGCAAAGCAGGCGCCGGTTGCAAATGTATTTTCCTTGCAGTGGCTGGTAGCCTCCGCCGTGATATGGATCGAACGGTCAAGACTGTAGAATGCCGTCTCCGCTAATTCTGCCATGGCAAGCAGCTTCTCCCGGCTTTCCTTATCTACCACCACGTTGTTCTCGATATCCATGGATGCCGCTTCCTTATCGAGCATGTAAGCCGCATAATCGAGAATCTTCTCTTTTAAGATAGCGGCCGCCTTCACAACTGCCTTGCCGCTGACGTACGTCTGGCGTGATGCGTAAGCGCCTGTATCAAACGGTGTGATATCGGTATCCTGGGTAGAGAGGATATGGATTTTGTCCTCCGTAATTCCGGTAGCCTCAGCCGCCATCTGGGTAAATACCGTGTCAGCGCCCTGGCCGATCTCCGTCGCGCCCATCTGAAGCTGGATGGATCCATCCTGGTTTAATATCATACGGCAGGCCGCGGTTTCCAGAGAAATCGGATAAACGCCTGTCTTATAACAGAAGATTGCCATACCGACGCCCTTTCTCACAGGACCGGTCTGATTTTCATACTCTTTTCTCTTCTCGTCCCAATGGAAAACTTTGCGTCCCCTGTCGATACACTCTTTTAACCCATACGAATTTGCCGCGATATGGGTGTGGGGATCCTCATAACCCTCCGGCATACAGTTCTTAAGTCTGAATTCCAGCGGATCCATATGGATAGCCGCCGCTAAATCATCGGCCATACACTCCGCGGTAAATGCTGCCTGCGGGATACCATAGCCTCTCATGGCGCCGCCGGTAGGGATATTCGTATATACCGTATAGGCATCCGATTCCAGCGTCTTTTCCTGTGCGTAAATCTGTTTAAATTCATTGGATGTATTTGCCACAATGGCGTGTGCGTGGGAAGCGTAACCGCCCTGGTTGGAATAAGCCTCCAGCTTTCTCGCCACTAAAGTACCGTCTTTTCTCACAGCCGCCTTTACATGGCACTTGATAGCGTGACGCACTCTCGTGCAGGCCAGCGTCTCTTCTCTGGAAATTTCCAGCTTTACGCCTCTTCCTCCCACCTGAGTACAGAGGAATGCGTTTAACGGCTCCATGAGAACATCCTGCTTGTTGCCGAAGCCGCCGCCGATATACGGCTTGATGACGCGGATATCGCCAACCGGGACTCCCAGCGCCTGGCTGATGACACGGCGGACAATATGAGGAATCTGTGTCGATGTCGTGACAATAATTCTGCCCTTTTCCATATAGGCAAATGAGATCGGTGTCTCAATGTGGCAGTGCTGGACGCTCTGTGTCTCATAGACACGATCGATTTCCACCACGTCCTCGTCTTTTACCGCTTCTTCATAAGTTCCTTCCCCCACGATAAAACGGGAATGGGCAACGATATTGCCCGGTTTTTCCTCGTGGATTGTGGTGGCGCCCTCAGCCATGGCTTCTTCTACTGTCAGAAGCGGCTCGTACTCCTCATACTCCACCTTCACAAGCCTTGCGGCTCTGTTTGCCGCAATCTCATCCTCCGCGATTACGGCTGCGATGTCATCCCCGTAGACACGGACCCTGGTGTTTAAAAGCTTCCGGTCTGCAATATCCTGATGAGCCGTCTCCACGGACCACGGATGGCCGGGAGTCGGGAACTGGATATCCGGCACATCAAAACAGGTGACTATTTTCACAACACCCGGTACTTTCAGCGCCTCTTCCAAATCAAAGCTTTTGACTACACCATTGGCAATTGTACTTCTCACGACCTTTGCCACAAGAAGTCCTTTGGGTTCCAAATCCGCCGTGTATTTAGCGCCGCCGGTAACCTTCTCGACTGCGTCAACGCGAATCATGTTTTTACCAATACCCATGGATTCCTACCTCCTGATTCTTTTTTCCTGAATGTCCCGAAACCATTTAAAAAGGCCGGCGGTGACGAGACTTTTTCAAAGCGTGTACCTGTGTACTGTATGCCCCGCATACGCCGCTTATCAAAGTGATGTCGCCGCCAGCCCATGAGTCTCATTGACCGGTTTTCTGTAACATTCAGGTGTTATTTTTAGTTACATATATATTAAATTAATATATATTTCAGTACAAACAGTATCGCCAGAATATACATCAGCGTACTGATCTTCTTCTCCTTCGCCTTACCTGCAACGAGGTTAATCACTACGTAGGAGATAACGCCCATTGCGATACCTTCGGAAATACTGTACATGAAAGGCA
>CAUEKH010000244.1 GCA_959018155.1 uncultured Hungatella sp. | reverse complement strand
TTATCCTCCCCATAACTTATTGAAGGAATCGAAAAAAGCCTGTATAATGACTTTACAGAGTCTGCCGCCACCTCCGGAACAATCCGGTTGAAGAAGAATATCAAATGGGACTGCCAGGCTCACAATCCGAGAAAATATACGGTTGGAGGAAAATCACAGATGAGACATTCAAAATTTCTTTACTACACTTCCGGTATCCGTTCCGGCGAGGTGGACTTTGAGACCGGGGCAGAAGGCAATTCCGACTACAGGCGTCTTTTTTCCATATGGAAGGATGACGGTGGTGTCAAACGCTGGACTGGTGATGAGGTCCGCTTCTGCGGCAGGGTTTACCGCTTCTACACCACGCTGGGGCGGGGACGCATCTATGCAGAGATGGAAAGCCGGGAACCGGTAGATATCGCTTCCTTTGACGGATATCTCTGCGGTTTTCTCTTTCCGGGCAGAAATGAAAGCCGCACCTATGTGGCAGAGGGATATGAGGACTGCACCAACCTCGTTCTCTGGAATGATCCGGACATTTCACCGGCCGACTGTTCGGTGCACGGAAAGGACACGTTCATGATTCCCATGCGTGACGGCGTCTGTCTTGCGACAGATGTGATTCTGCCAGATATAGCCGATACAAAGAGGGTTCCTTCCATTCTTGTGCGCACCTGCTATAACAAAGATATCAACCAGATTCTATGGGCGAGGTACGCCAGACGGGGGTATGCGGTCATTGTGCAGGACTGCCGCGGACGGGAAGCCTCTGAGGGGGAATGGTCCCCATTTATCCACGAGTCGGAAGACGGGGATGATACGATCAACTGGATCGCAGCCCAGCCCTGGAGTGACGGGGCGGTGGGGATGCTTGGCGGATCCTATTTGGGATATGTTCAGTGGGCGGCGGCAGCCAGCGGAAATCCTCATTTGAAGGCGCTGGTCAGCCAGGTTACGTCAGGAAGCGCCTTTGTGGATTTGCCGAAGCGCGGGGGCTGTCTGGAATCGGGAATTCTGGCCTGGAGTTTTATGGTGGCGGAGAAAGAAACCAACGACGGCGCGTGTGTGCGCGATGACTGGGATCAGATTTTAAGGCACAGGCCCATCTGCGAGATTCCTTCGGTGGCTCTTGGTAAGAATATTCCATTTTTTGACGAATGGATGGCCCATCCGGACAATGATGATTTCTGGAAAAAGGCGGCCTGGGAAGACCATGCGGAAAAGATTGATGTCCCGGCTCTCTATATCTCAGGCTGGTTCGACGACGACGGCCCCGGCACCACCCGCGCGTGGGAAATGAACCAGAGCCACGGCAGAGCACACCAGAAAATGATTCTCGGCCCATGGCTTCACAAAACCAACAGCACCCGCCGGATCCATACCTTAGATTTACCGGCTAACGCCCTCCGGTACGACCTGGATGTCCTCTATGTCAAATGGTTCGACCATTTCTTAAAAGGGATAGAGAATCATGTGGATGACGGCCCGGCCGTTGAGTACTACATGCTGGGAGAAGGCCAATGGAAATGCGCAGAATGCTGGCCGCCGAAAGAGAGCGTCATGACGCCATTTTACCTCTCGACTTCCGCGGCTGGGGAGAGACACAGCGGGCTTCTCGTCTCTTCTCCTGACGGAGAACAGACAGGGTGCGATTACCGTTTTGACCCGGCTGACCCATTCCCCTATGTCATTGATGTCTCGGAAAATGAATGCGCGGTTCCGGGCGACTACACAGAGGCGGAAAAGCGGGAGGATGTCCTTCTCTTTACCTCACCCGTCCTGACGGAAAAGGTTTCCATCGCCGGAGACGTATATGGCGTGATCAAAGCCGCCTCTTCCTGCTGTGATACAGACTGGATCGTCCGGCTGACCGATGTAGGCCCGGATGGCCGCTCCCTAAAACTCTCCGACGGCCTGCTGCGCGCAAGGTACCGCAATTCCTACGAAAATCCGGAACTTCTCACCCCGGGGAAGGCCGAAATTTACGAAATCCGTATGACAAGAATTGCCCATACCTTCCTGGAAGGCCACCGGATTCGAATTCAAATCACCTCCGGCGCCGACAACCTCTGCTTTGCAAACAGCAATACAGGAGGAGACGAGGAAGTCGCGGTTGATTTGAAAATTGCAGAACAGACGGTTTACACCGGCGGGCCGGATGGGAGTTATATAAAACTGCCGGTTCTGCAGTAAGGTGACAGAAATTACCGGCTGTTTTCTTTCCGGTTTTCATTCCTGTATCATACAAAAGCCATCTGAAATCCCAGGGGCGGAAGACCATAACGGTTCCAGCCGCGCCCTGGCATTTCAGATGGCTTTTATTTTTCAATAATTTCAGATGACTCTTATTCTATTTTAAATAATTCGTAATCAGCACTTCCACCGTCACCGCATCCCGGTCCTTAAAGTGGTAGTTGCAGTTGGCATAACTCTTATCAATATATATCGTATTATATTTCCTGCTCCAGTCGATCAGCAAATCGTTGGACATGCCCTTGTGATAAAGCACATTCGACAGTGCGAAGCGGGTCCCCTGTCCGTTCAGCTTGTCAAGCAGCGCCAGCAGCGCCTCTTCTTCCTTCTCATGCCAGTCCTTAAAGCCCCGGTTCCCGTCGTTGTAGGATCCGGTCGAAATCAGATACGGCGGGTCACAGTAGACAAAATCCCCGGTCCCCAGACCGCTTAAATCCATTTCAGTAAAATCCCGGGTAGAAAACTCAATATTCTTCCGCTGAAGCGCGCCGCAAAATGCGATCAGATTCTTTTCAATATTCCCGTTAAAGGAACTTCTGTTTCTTCCAAACGGAGAGTTAAACCCGTGGCTGTTGTTGAAACGGATCTGATGGTTAAACGCATAGCAGGTCAGGACGAACAGTTCCGTCAAATCTTTGCTCTCATTGTAATGACTGCGCAGTTTATAATACCCTTCTTTATTCTGCTGGGACAACTCGTACTTTGCAATCAGCCCGTAAATCTTCTCCAGAAGTGCCTCCGTCTCCGTAGCCCGAAACATCCGGAACATATCAATCAAGTACGTAATCTGGTCATTGCAGAGAATCCGTTCAGCCTCCACATTGATCCCCACATTGAAGCCTCCGGCAAATAAATCCACAAATGTATGGATATCGTCCGGAAATGCCCCCAGAATCGGTCCGAGAATCTTATATTTACCGCCAGTGTAGTTTAATGGGCTCTTTATGAACATGGTTCCACCTGCTTTTCCACATAGACGAGAAGTTCCTTCAGCCGATCCGTCTCTTTTACCTTGCGGCTCTTGTACCGCCTGTACGGTATCTCATAAATCCGGAACGTATCCGGCTTCCCGTACTTTCTCATCACCTGTTCAATCTCCTGCGTACTCATCAGGCCGTCTGTACTGTAGCTTAAAATAATATGGCGGAAATTCGCGTTGCGAATCAGTTCTTCAAAGGCGGGCACCACCGTTTTCTTCATACAGAAATCCGATTTCTGGTCCTCGTACTCTCTCTGCCCCGTGACGCCCTTCACCTCCGGATAGTCGTAACGGGCGGCTGTCTCCAGGACATGGTAATTGGGCAGATACTGGCGCTCATTGTAGGGCGGATCAATGTATAAAATATCACCGGATATCTTCGTCAGAAGGGAGACTCCGTCCTCGTTATAGCAGCGGTTCTCCTTCTGATTCGTCGTCACATCGAGTTCTAAGAGTTCATACCGCTTGTAACTCCTGCGCTCCCACGTCTTGTGGTACGCCCCGTATGTGCCGGATGTGTTGGAGACAAATGGAATCCCCTCCACGATACAGGCCACCAGATAGTAATACTCGTCCTCACTTAACAGCCCTTTCCCCTTCCAGTCCTCCACCGTACACCGTGCAAAATCAATGCGCAGCGCATTGTCATCATTTAAGTACATGCGGCCGCCTGCGGGGGCGTATGTATTCTGGAAAAATCGGCGTTCTTTCGGAAGTTCTTCCATGGCCGCCGTCTCCATCCCGTTAAAATATTCCACCGGATTGTCAATTCCAAGCTGCTCCGTCAGCAGCTTAAATTCCGGAACTCTGTCATTTTCAATGGTCGCGCGCTGGAGAACATAGGAAAAATACAGCAGGTCGTTAGAATAAACGGTATACCACTGCTTAAAATATCTCGCCACCACGGCGGTTCCCGAAAAAATATCGCAGAAGGTCTCTGCCTCCGGCGCGTTCTCGTCAATCACCTCTTTGATGTTATCTAACAACAATGCTTTACTTCCAATAAATCTCATGTTTATGTCCCTCTGTTTCGACTTTCACTTAACAATAACCTGCACGCTGCACGCATACAGCTTCTATTTTACCATGGCTGCGCTTATTTTTCCATTGGAAATGATGGCAGAAATCTATTTTCTTTTACAATTTCTTTTGTTATTTAAGACTGCTCTGTTCTCCCTTCTTTTCCTGTCGGGTTACATTGTCATAATATACAATTTATGTTTATTTTTTTCTGTTTTTCTATTGCAATTGTTCAAATATAGGTTTATAATAGCATTAGTTACTATTATTGATTCGTGAAAAGGAGAATACAATGGAGAAAAAATTGACAAATGAAGTCGGCGCACCAGTAGCAGAGAACGAGAATTCTCTCACTGCGGGACCGCGTGGGCCGGTGATGTTACAGGATGTCTGGCTGTTAGAGAAGCTGGCACATTTTGACCGTGAAGTAATACCGGAGAGGAGAATGCACGCCAAAGGCTGGGGCGCCTACGGCAAATTTACGTGCACCCATGATATTTCTCAGTGGACAAAGGCAAAGGTTCTTCAGAAAGATACAGTAACCG
>CAUEKH010000243.1 GCA_959018155.1 uncultured Hungatella sp. | reverse complement strand
CTCCGGATGCAGCGCCTTCTTTTGTACAGGATGTGGCGGGCGTCATTTTAAACGAGGTCCAGAAAAGCACCTCCATGGCGGAAAAGGGAGATATCCCCCGGTATAAATACAAGCTGCATGATTTTGTTCCGCAGAGCGATCATTTTATCTATTCGGACCCGGATGTGGGAGCGCCGATGCTGATGATGCTTCAGTGGCCGGATAAGAACTACCATACCAGCTACGATACCATCGAAAAAATCGATCCGGATCTGCTGGGAAAGAATATCACCATTGCGGCGGCCTATATTTATACGATGGCCAACTTAAAGAAAGAAGATATCCCGTTTATTTTCAATCAGCTGAATACGAGGCTGGCGGATAAAATGAAGGGCAGAAATTTGGAGCACGGCGCCGGAACGGGAGAAGAACTTGCCAGGGAAAAAGAGTATTATAGACGTGTTTACCGGAAACGTGCCGGAGACCTTCTTCGCTTTTTCCCGGAATGCAGAGAAGAGATTGAAACGATGCTGGAGCCGGAATACAGAATTCAGGAACATATCATCGACAGCGCGTTTTATTTTCGGACGGCTCTGGACGGCGAGGCAAAAGAGGGGGATCCGAAATATGAACGGATTCCGGTAAAGAAATTCCTGGGTCCTGTGAGCCCGTTTAATTTCTACACGAGAGTCAGTCCGGAACACAGGAGCTGTCTCAACGGTATCATGAAAAAGTACGGGCCGCTGATGGAGGCGTGCGACTTCATTACGTATTGGACGGATGGAAAGAATACCATAGGGGAGATTACAGAGTACATGGGATATGAGACTGGCATCCGCAATCCGGAATTTGTCAGTGAATATCTGGAACTTCTGGAGAAAACAGGTTTGATCGAGTTTAAGGAGAGCAGAGACTGAGATGACAGGGGACAGAGAAGATAAGAAAGTAAAAACAGCAGTAGAGATACTTCGGAAATCGTGCGATGGAAACAGGGCGTATAAAAATGCGGAAAGGCTGTCGGTCTTTCACCGGATTCCCGGAACGAAAGGATATGAGGAGGCGGCCGGATACACAGAACAGTATCTGGAGGCGGAGCAGATTCCCTACCGGCTGCTTTCATTTCCGGCGGATGGGAAAACCGTGTTTCTGGACAGGAAGGCGGTAAGAGGCTGGGATTGTAAATGCGCCTGGCTGGAACTGGCGGGGACGGAGGAGAACGGGCTTCGGCTGGCTGACTGGAGTGCGAATCCCATGTCGGTGATTCAGCGAAGCGGTCCCGGTGATTACAGAGAGCAGCCATTGGAGATTGTGATGTCGGATCTCCTTTCCGGGGACGAAACGAATCTGGAAGGAAAGCTATTGTATATCCATGAGAAGGCTGATAAGTATTTGCAGTGGGCGGTGGAAGAGCAGAAGGTCGCGGGGATTATCACGGACTTCATGCCGGAAATTGTGCCGGTAAGACATCAGGGCGATATTTACGACGGGACGAGCTACGTGAGTTTTCCGTGGACCGGACTGGAGGAAAAAAACTGCATCGGATTTGTCTTAACTCCCCGCATGGGAAGAAAGCTGTCAGAAGCCTGCAGGAAGCAGTGGGAGGCGTTTCAGACAGGCGGGATGGCAGAACCTTACGTAAAAGCGCGCGCATACGTGGATTCGGAATTTTTCGACGGAACCTTTCAGGTTGTGGAGGCGGAAATAGCCGGCAAGGGGGAAGAGGCAGTCGTTGCGGCGGCGCATTTATGCCATCCCGTTTCCTGCGCCAATGACAATGCCTCCGGATCCGCGGTCCTCTTAGAGGTGGTGCGGGTGTTGAAGAAACTGATCGGGGAAGGAAAGCTTCCGCAGCCGAGGCGGACTCTCCGTTTCATCTGGGGGCCGGAGTTTCTGGGGACTGAGGCGTATTTAAAGCGGATTGGAGAGAAGGTATCCGCCATAAAAGGAGCCGTCAATTTAGACATGGTGGGCGGTATGCCGGAGAAGACCGGCGCGGCTTTCCTGTTTATGAAGCAGCCGGATTCTCTTCCTTCTGTTGTATATGAAACTGCATCTCATGTCATGGACGAAGCCTGCAGGGAGATGAAGATGCTGGCTCTTGAAGGCAGCGTATGCAACTTCCTTCAGGCGAAGGTGAAGTTTTCTCCGGGCAGCGATAACGCGGTGTACTCGTCTCCGAAGATTGGGATTCCCTGTGTGACCTTAACTCAGTGGCCTGATAAATTTTACCATACCAGCTACGATACCATTGATAAGCTTGACCCGGCCATGTTAAAGCGTTCCTGTCTCATCTGCGCGGCCTGTTTATACGTGATGGCTGATTTGGGTGGAGAAGATGAACGGTGGCTTTTCAGCCAGGCCAGATATCAGCTGACGGAGGATGTGGGAAAAGCACAGAAGAAATGGCTTCTGTCTGAGGCACGGGACAGTCAGACGCTTCGGACAGAACTGGAGGAACTGGAGAGACGCTGGGAAGAGGAGATTGACACAGCCAAAGGCTTCTGGCAGGCGGACGAGAAGAAGTTACAGGAACAGAAGGACTATGGAAGAAGGCTTCTTGCTCTCTATCTGGAGGAATCAGAGTTGTACGGTGCAGGACGAGAGGAACAGACGACGGGGAAGGGGGAGACGGTATGGGAAGATACATATTAAACAGAATTTTTTCAGCAATCATAACAATCTGGTTTATTATGACAATTACATTTTTTCTGATGCACGCCATACCGGGAGATCCGTTCAGCGCTTCAGCCGGCAATAACCAGTCCAGCCCTGAGATCATCGCGGCGTTAAATGAAAAATACGGTCTGGATCAGCCCCTGTATATCCAGTATGTGCGGTACATCAGCAATTTCCTTCACGGGGATCTGGGGCTGTCGTACAAGCGGAAGGGCGTTTCCATTACTGACATGATTGGGGCGGGATTCCCATATTCGGGAGCCATCGGGCTTTATGCCTCCGGGTTCGTGATTTTTACAGGAGGGCTCATGGGGATTGTGGCTGCATTGAGGCAGAACCACGTTTCCGACCGGATTATCATGGTTATCTCCACACTGGGGGCCACGATTCCGGGTTTCGTGTTTGCCACCATGTTTTTATACATATTCAGCAAAAAACTTGGTCTGGTCCCAGCCTTTGGCGTTCCCAACATGAAGGGGTATATCGGCCCGGTCATCTGCGTCGGAGTATTTTCTTTATCCTTCCTGACCCGTCTGATGCGGACTTCCGTTCTGGACGTGCTGCAGCAGGACTATATCAGGACGGTGCGGGCGAAGGGGCTGCCCGAGTATAAGGTGATCGGAAAACACGTATTAAAGAACAGCCTGATTCCGGTGGTGACTTATATCGGCCCGATGATAGCGGGAATTATAACCGGTTCCTTCGTAATTGAAAAGGTATTTGGCATACCTGGAATCGGATACGTATTTACCAGCAGTATTCTGGACAGAGATTATACGATCATTATGGGGATGACCGTATTTCTGGCCACTCTTCTGGTGATTTCCGTCCTGATTGTGGACATCGTCTATGTTCTGATTGACCCTAGGATAAAACTGAATGATTAAACCGGGAGAGAGACAAGCGTATGGAAGAAGATAAGGTAATACCGGCAGAGAAATGGAAACTGCTGGAGGAGAAGGAAAAAAACGCGGAGGCGGTGAAACGGCCGAATTTAACGTATGCACAGGATGTCTGGAGACGAATCAGAGGCAATGTGGCAGCCATGATCTCACTGGCGGTTATCGCAGTCGTTGTAATCGGGGCAGTCGTAATTCCTTATTTCTGGCCGCTCGCATACTCGGACCAGACTGTGGAGTTTGCCAACATACCGCCGATTATGAAGATATACGTTCTGGACAACGGAAAATGCCTTTACGTCAACCGGGAAAATAAAGTCCTGGAGGTGAGTGCGGATGGCAGACTGCTTTCCATGTGTCCTCTCGTGAAAGACGATATGGAGCAGCGGCGCTACATCTACAACCTGGATGGGGAAGAGGTGGTTATCGACTATAAGGAATTTTTCGATGCCAACTTAGCATACAAAAATCTGGTGAAAAAAGCGCAGAAGGACCCTTCAGTCTCTGTGGAGGAGGCAGAGCGGAAGGTACAGAATATGAGCAGATACCGGCTGCTGTACCACGAACAGGAAATAAAACCGGAAAAAACCGTGAGAAACAAAAGCTATATTTTCGGGACGGATTCTCTGGGAAGAGATTTATTTATCCGCGTGGTCTGCGGCGCCAGGATCTCCCTGACCGTTGGAATCGTGGCGGCGCTTATTAACCTGATTATCGGAAGCTTATACGGAGGCATTTCCGGATATTTCGGCGGTCAGATTGATAATATCATGATGAGGATTGTGGACATTATCAGTTCCATTCCGATCATGTTATACGTTATTTTATTTACAGTGGTCTTTGAATCGGGAATCAGAACGATTATCCTGGCGCTCAGTATTACTTACTGGGTGGGGATGGCAAGAACCGTGAGAGGCCAGGTTTTAAGCCTGAAAGAGCAGGAATTTGTGCTGGTGGCCCAGACGCTGGGGGCGTCGGTTCCGAGAATTCTGATGCGCCACCTGCTTCCCAATATGATGGGACCGATTATGGTTTCTCTGACCATGCAGATCCCAAGCGCCATCTTTTCCGAGGCGTTCTTAAGCTTTATCGGCATCGGTATCGCGGCGCCCATGGCTTCCTGGGGCAGTTTGTGCAACGATGCGCTGGCGGGACTTTTTTCCTACCCGTATCAGCTTATTTTCCCGGCGGCTGCTATTTCGATCACGGTGCTGGTCTTCAACTTATTCGGCGACGGCCTGCGGGATGCCTTAGATCCGAG
>CAUEKH010000242.1 GCA_959018155.1 uncultured Hungatella sp. | reverse complement strand
TGAAGGAAGGTCTTATGACGAAGGACGTTGAGATAATTGGCGTGGGGGATTTGAAACAGCTGGTATCTTTTTTAAATAATCCCGGGCTTCTGCGGCCGGCCGTCCAGGACGAAACTGTGATGAGGGAGGCGGGGGATTCTTATGATGTGGATTTCTCGGAGGTAAACGGCCAGCAGCTTCTTCGCAGGGCCACGGAGATCGCGGTGGCCGGCAGGCATAATATTCTCTACATCGGCCCGGCCGGAACGGGGAAGACTATGGTGGCGCGCAGGATTCCGACTATCATGCCGGCGCTGTCACCGGAGGAGAATATGGAGGTGTCGAAGATTTACAGTATCTGCGGCCTCCTGCCGCCGGACCGGCCATTCCTGACAGGAAGGCCATTTCGCAGTCCACACCATACCATCAGCCCTCAGGCTCTGTGTGGAGGTGGAAGAATCCCAAGACCCGGTGAGATCTCACTGGCTTCCAGAGGCGTTCTGTTTCTGGACGAACTTCCGGAATTTCAGAAAAGCAGTATTGAGATATTGAGACAGCCTTTAGAGGAACATAAGATTACGATTTCCCGCCTTCACGGCGCTTATGAGTTTCCGGCTGATTTTATCCTTTGCGCTGCCATGAATCCCTGTAAATGCGGATACTATCCGGACAGGAGCCGCTGTACCTGCACGCAGGCGGAGGTGCGGCGCTATCTAAATAAGATTTCAAGGCCGTTGCTGGACCGGATTGACATCTGCGTGGAGGCGGCGCCCATCGCTTACGAGGAACTCAGGATAAGGAACGCGGGGGAATCCTCAGCCAGTATCCGAAAACGGGTGGAGGCGGCGAGGGTGATTCAGGAAGAACGGTTCAGAGCCAGTAAAATTTACTTTAACGGCAGCATGAAAGAGGGACAGATTGAAAAATACTGCCAGCTGGAAGAAAAGGAACAGGCGTTTTTGAAGAAGGTTTATGAAAGTATGGGATTGAGCGCCAGAGGTTACGGAAAAGTACTGAAGGTGGCGAGAACGATCGCAGATCTGGCGGGAAGCAGCCGGATTAAGAAGGAACACCTGGCTGAAGCGGTAGGACTTCGCGGTCTGGAGGAGAAGTACTGGGGAGGTGGGAAACATGGATGGGGATAGAGAACGGCTCTTCCTTTTCTGGCTCTGCCAGATACCGGGCATCGGTGCGGTGACGATAAGAAAGCTTCTGGAGGAATTTAAAAGTTTTGAACAGATATATAATATAGAAGGGAAATTACTGACTGAGCGAGGCCTTTTAAAAGAGAAGGCGGCAAACGGGTTTGACAGTGGAAAAAAGAAGCTGGACTGGTGCCAGAGACAGTTAGATCTTCTTGAAAAGGAGTCGATACGTTTTGTTATGCCCTCGGATGAAGAGTACCCGAAAAGACTTTTAAAAATCTATGATTTTCCCATGGGACTTTTCGTGAAGGGGAGATTTCCGGAGGAGGACCATCCGACGGCTGCCATAATCGGCGCCAGAGGGTGTACGAATTACGGAAGGCAGGCTGCGGAATGGATGGCCAGGGAACTGTCAAAGTCGGGTGTTCAGATTATTGGCGGGCTGGCCATCGGAATTGACAGCGCCGGCCACCGTGGGGCTCTGGAGGCGGGAGGAAGAACATTTGCCGTCTTGGGGTGTGGCCTTCATACGTGTTATCCGAGGGAGAACTACCAGCTCTACACCCGAATCGGACAAGAAGGGGGACTCCTGTCAGAATATCTTCCTGATGAACCGCCCCTCGCTGGAAATTTTCCGGTCAGGAACAGAATTATCAGCGGGCTCTCTGACGTCGTCCTCGTTATGGAAGCGAGGCAGAAGAGCGGGTCATTAATTACAGCAGGTCTTGCGCTGGAACAGGGAAAAGAAATCTTTGCACTCCCGGGAAGGCTCTCCGATCCCTTAAGCGAAGGGTGCAACCGCCTGATTCAGGAGGGCGCGGCCGTCCTTCTCTCGCCTGAGGATGTGCTGGAATATTTCACGTTGAAGAACGGTAAAATATTAAAAGTACATGAAAAAAATAAGAACGGGCTTGCCAAAAAAGAAAAAATGGTGTATAGTTGCCTCGATTTGCAACCGAAAAGTCTGGAAGAGATTGTAAACTTAAGCGGGTTGTCTGTCAGCGAGTGTATGAGCGTTCTTTTGGATTTGGAATTGAGCGGTCATATTGTGCAGACATCGTATCAATATTATGGTAAGAGATTATAGGCGAGGAGTTTGGTATGGCTAATTGTTTGGTTATTGTGGAGTCACCGGCTAAGGTGAAGACGATTAAAAAGTTTTTGGGTTCTAATTTCGAGGTGGACGCCTCAAACGGGCATGTGAGGGATTTGCCGAAGAGTCAGATGGGGATTGATGTTGACAATGATTTTGAGCCCAAATATATTACTATCAGGGGAAAAGGTGATATTCTGGCGAAACTCAGGAAAGAGGTCAAGAAGGCTGACAAGATCTACCTGGCAACTGACCCTGACCGTGAGGGGGAGGCTATTTCCTGGCATCTGATTAATGCCTTAAAGCTGGAAGGCCTGAAGGATAAACAGGTTTACCGGATCAGCTTCAATGAGATTACGAAGAATGCGGTGAAGGCGTCCTTAAAGTCACCGAGACATATTGATATGAACCTGGTGGATGCCCAGCAGGCAAGAAGAGTGCTGGATCGTCTGGTTGGTTATACCATCAGCCCCCTTCTCTGGGCAAAGGTAAAGCGTGGCCTGAGTGCGGGCCGTGTGCAGTCTGTGGCACTTCGCATGATTTGCGACAGGGAAGAGGAGATCAATGCCTTTATTCCGGAGGAGTACTGGAATTTAGAAGCCGATTTAAAGCAGTCGGGCAGTAAGAAGACGCTGGCGGCAAAATTCTACGGCAATCAGGATGGCCGAATGGCCATCCACAGCAAGGAAGAACTGGATGGGATTTTAAAGGAACTGGAAGGGCAGAAGTATGTGGTCGACGAGGTGAAGAACGGGGAACGGATTAAGAAAGCCCCGATCCCGTTTACCACCAGTACCCTTCAGCAGGAGGCTTCCAAAGTATTAAACTTCTCGACTCAGAAGACGATGCGGCTGGCCCAGCAGCTGTATGAGGGCGTGGAAGTAAAGGGCCACGGAACGGTCGGCCTGATTACTTACCTGCGTACTGACTCCACGAGAGTTGCCGATGAGGCCGATGCTGCGGCAAGGGAGTACATTGACAAGCAGTATGGCAGCAAGTACGTGGCAAAGGGAGAACAGGTCAGGAAAAACGGTGTCAACGTACAGGATGCCCACGAGGCGATCCGTCCGACGGATATAACACTGACACCTGTCATTGTCAAGGAATCGCTTCAGAGGGATTTATTCCGCTTATATCAGCTGATATGGAAACGGTTTACGGCCAGCCGTATGGAACCGGCAGTCTATGAGACTACCTCTGTCCGTGTGGCAGCCGGCAAATACTTCTTTACTCTGTCTGCTTCGAAGCTGGCGTTTGATGGTTTTATGTCGGTGTATATCCAGGAAGAGGAGAAAGAGGAATCGAATGTCCTGCTCGGAAAGCTGGAAAAGGGCGGGGAGTTAAAGCTGGAGAAGCTGGATGGCAGCCAGCATTTCACTCAGCCGCCGGCCCATTATACGGAAGCTTCCTTAGTAAAAGCCATGGAGGAGCAGGGGATTGGCCGTCCAAGTACGTATGCGCCGACTATCACGACGATTATCGCCAGAAGATACGTCGCCAAAGAGAACAAGAACCTCTATGTGACAGAGATGGGGGAAGTTGTCAACAGTATGATGAAGCAGTGCTTCCCGAGTATCGTGGATATTACGTTCACCGCTAATTTAGAGTACCTTCTGGATAAAGTGGGGGACGGTTCCGTTCAGTGGAAAACTGTGGTCCGCAATTTCTATCCGGATCTGAAAGAGGCGGTGGATAACGCGCAGCAGGAACTGGAATCTGTGACGATTGCCGACGAGGTGACGGATGAGATCTGCGAACTTTGCGGGCGCAACATGGTTATCAAGTACGGCCCTCACGGCAAGTTCCTGGCATGCCCGGGATTCCCGGAATGTAAGAATACGAAGCCTTACCTGGAGCGCATCGGAATCCCCTGTCCGAAATGTGGCAAAGACGTTGTGATTAAGAAGACGAAAAAGGGAAGGATCTATTACGGCTGTGAAGATGGTCCGGAATGCGATTTCATGTCATGGCAGAGACCCTCTACAGAGAAGTGCCCGAAATGCGGTTCTTACATGGTAGAAAAGGGTGCAAAGCTGCTCTGTTCTAATGAACAGTGTGGTTACAGCACCAGCAAAAATACGAAATAGGATAATTATTAAGAAAATCGAAAATCTTCAAAAAACTATTGTTATTTTTCGGGAATAGTGCTAAAATTTAGATATTAAAGGGGTATTTTGGGCTTTCCTAAAAATTCTTAAGGAGGTTTTCGGCTATGAGCGTTCAATTGTTGGACAAAACACGGAAAATAAACAAGTTATTGCATAACAACAACTCACACAAAGTAGTATTTAATGATATCTGTGAAGTGCTGAGCGAGATTCTGCATTCGAATATTCTCGTTATCAGCAAAAAAGGAAAGGTCCTGGGCGTCGCCATCAGCCCTGATGTGGACGAAATTCAGGAGTTGATAGCGGATCAGGTCGGCGGTTACGTGGATGGGATGCTGAATGAACGTCTTCTTGGCATTCTTTCTACAAAAGAGAATGTGAATCTGGAAACTCTCGGCTTTACAGAGGAGAATATCAGAAAGTATCAGGCAATTATCACCCCGATCGATATTGCGGGAGAGAGACTGGGAACGCTGTTTATCTATAAGTCAGATACCCAGTA
>CAUEKH010000241.1 GCA_959018155.1 uncultured Hungatella sp. | reverse complement strand
GGCAGAAGAACACGACCATGAGGGCCGTGTCATTACAGCGGAATTTGCAGATTACTATGTAGTAACCTGCTATACGCCCAATTCCCAGAATGAACTGGTGCGCCTGCCCTATCGAATGACGTGGGAGGACGCGTTCCTTGCGTATTTAAAGAAGCTGGAGGAGACAAAGCCGGTTGTATTCTGTGGAGATTTGAATGTGGCGCATAAGGAAATTGATTTAAAGAACCCGAAGACGAACCGGAAGAATGCCGGTTTTACGGACGAGGAGCGGGGAAAATTCACGGATCTTCTGGAGGCAGGATTTATCGACACATACCGCTATTTTTATCCTGACAGAGAGGGGATATACTCCTGGTGGTCCTACCGGTTCAGCGCAAGGGCAAAGAACGCGGGGTGGCGGATTGACTACTTCTGCGTATCGGAAATCCTGAAGGAGAAGTTAGTCAGCGCAGATATCCATACAGAAGTACTGGGATCGGACCATTGTCCGGTGGAACTGGTGCTGGATGTGTAAGGTGGGCTGAACCCTGCCGGTTATTTTATCCGGAACGCGTTTTATCTGAGCCGGAAGAAAAAAGAACGGAGAGACAGGCAGAATTATGAATTTACTGACAATTGAACATTTAACAAAATCATATACGGAGCGTCTTCTCTTTGACGATACCAGCTTCAGCATCAATGAGGGGGAGAAGATTGGTCTGATAGGCATTAACGGAACCGGAAAGTCCACGCTTCTGCGTATTGTGGCGGGAGATGAGGAGCCGGATGAAGGGAGTGTGGTTCGCGGAAGGAATCTGGATATCCGCTTTCTGACTCAGAATCCTGTATTTCATGCGGGGGATACCATCCTTCAGAGCATTGTCCGGGAAAATGAGGGACATGCCCATGTGTGGGATTTGGAGAGCCAGGCGAAAACCATGCTGACGAAGCTGGGATTTACGGATTTTGATGAGAAGGTGGAGACACTGTCCGGAGGTCAGAGGAAGCGGGTGGCGCTGGTGAGCGTTCTGCTGTCCACAGCGGATTTGCTTGTACTGGACGAGCCGACCAACCATTTGGACAGCAGCATGGCGGACTGGCTGGAGGACTATTTAAAACGCTTCAAAGGGGCGCTTCTGATGGTGACCCATGACCGGTATTTTCTGGACAGCGTGACGAACCGGATTGTAGAACTTGACAAGGGAAAATTATACAGTTATCAGGCGAATTATGAGGGCTATCTGGCGCTGAAGGCGGAGAGACTCGATATGGCGGAGGCGTCGGAGCGGAAACGCCAGTCCCTGCTTCGCGTGGAACTGGAGTGGATGCAGCGGGGAGCCAGAGCCAGATCAACGAAGCAGAAGGCCCACATCCAGCGGTATGAGAGCCTGCGCGATCAGAAGGGACCGGAGTACGACAGCGCCGTGGAACTGGAATCCGTGTCCAGCCGCCTTGGCAGAACCACGGTGGAGCTGGAAGGGATTACGAAGGCGTTTGGCGACAAGCTTCTGATGAAGGATTTTACGTATATTTTCTTAAAGGATGACAGGATTGGCATTATCGGGCCCAACGGCAGCGGAAAATCGACGCTGATGAAGATGATAGCAGGCTGGCTGGAGCCCGATGAGGGAACCATAACGGTGGGGCAGACTGTAAAAATGGGATATTTCTCTCAGGAAAATGAAGCCATGGACGGAAGTCTGAAGGTCATCGACTATATCCGCGGTGCAGCGGAATACGTGAAGACGAAGGACGGAAGCATCAGCGCTTCACAGATGCTGGAGCGTTTCTTATTTCCATCTGGTATGCAGTATACAGTTATTGAGAAGCTGTCGGGCGGTGAGAAGCGCAGGCTCTATCTGCTGAGAATTCTGATGGAGGCGCCCAATGTTCTCCTTCTGGATGAGCCGACCAATGACCTGGATATTCAGACGCTGACGATTCTGGAAGATTACCTGGATTCATTTCCGGGGATTGTCATTACGGTTTCTCATGACCGGTATTTTCTCGACCGGGTAGTGCGCCGCATCTTTGCGTTTGAGGGACAGGGAAAAATTACGCAGTATGAGGGCGGATTTACGGATTATCAGGCGGCATTTGAGGCAAAATACGGACAGGACGGCGACTTATCCGACGGACAGGGCAGCCGGAAAAATACTTCCGGCAGTGAAAATAAAAAGCAGACAGAGAAGCCGCGCGGTGAACGGAAGCTGAAATTCACCTTTAAAGAGCAGCGGGAATGGGATACGATCGAGGACGAGATTGCCGGACTGGAGTCGCGGCTGGAAGAACTGGAAAAAGAGATGGAAAACTCCGCCAGTGATTACAGCAGATTAAATGAATTGATGGAAGAAAAGGAACAGAAAGAACAGCTTTTAGATGAGAAGATGGAGCGGTGGATGTATTTGAATGAACTGGCCGAACAGATCGAAAAACAGTGATATTTCCTGGGTGAATGTCAGTGGGGAAGGAACAGCCGGGACAACTCCGGATTAATTAGATAGAGGAGATAAGCACAGTATGGAAGAATACAGGATTGCGGGACATGATAACAGAACTTATTCCATGGGACTTACGACGGTATGTGATGGGGTGCATTTTTGCGTGGCCTCGAAAGGGGAGGTGTTGAAACTTCTGCTTTTTAGAAAGGGAGAGGCTGAGCCGGCGGCGGTTCTTCCATTTCCGGAAGATGGAAGGCATGGCGATGTGTGGGAGATGACCGTGCTTGGAAATGATTTTTCTGAGATGGAATACTGCTATGAGAGTGACGGCGAACAGTTTGCGGATCCTTACGGAAGGGCATTTTGCGGAAGGGAAATCTGGGGAGATTTGACGGCCGTTGACCGGCCCATGAGGTCTCCGGTTTTAATTCCGGACTTCGACTGGGAAGATGATAAGCCGCTGGAAATCCCATATAAGGACTCGATTATTTACCGGCTTCATGTGAGAGGGTTTACAAAGCACAGTTCTTCCAGGACGGCAAATAAAGGGACATTTAAAGCGATAACCGAAAAAATACCGTATTTAAAGGATTTAGGGGTGACGGCTCTGGAACTGATGCCGGTCTGCGAATTTCCGGAGGTTATGATGCCGGAGCGCACAGAGGGAGATCCGTTTCTCGACGATAAGCCCACTGGCCGGCTGAATTACTGGGGCTATGTGCCGGGTTACCGTCTGGCGCCGAAGGCTTCCTACAGCGCGGGAAAGACGAAGAATCCGGTGGAAGAGTTTAAGACGATGGTGAAGACTCTCCACAAATCCGGTCTGGAAGTGATTGTGGAACTGTATTTTACCGGTCAGGAGAGCCCGGCTTATGCGCTTGATGCGTGCCGGTTCTGGGTGAAGGAGTACCACGTAGACGGGATTCATCTCGTTGGTAATGCGCCCAAGGGACTGATTGGACAGGATCCGTTTTTGAGCAGAACGAAGCTGTTTGCTGATTACTGGGAGGGAGTGCCGGAGGACGGCAGGAGACATCTGGCAGAGTATCAGGACAGCTTTCTGGTGGATATGCGGCAGGTGCTCAAAGGCGATGAGAACCAGATGAACAGCCTGGCGTTCCGAAGCAGGAGAAATCCGGACGGCTGCGGGGTCATTAATTACATGGCTCATACGAACGGTTTTACCATGATGGATATGGTTTCCTATGACAGAAAACATAACGAGGCGAATGGGGAGAACAACCAGGACGGCACTTCCTGGAATTTCTCCTGGAACTGCGGTTTAGAAGGCCCGACAAAGAAAAAGAAGATCGTAGAACTGCGGAAAAAGCAGCTTCGCAACGCCTTCCTTCTGCTGTTCTTAAGCCAGGGGACGCCGCTTTTGCTGGCGGGTGATGAGTTCGGCAATTCCAAAGGCGGGAACAACAATTCCTACTGTCAGGATAATGAGGTATCGTGGCTCAACTGGAATCTGCTGAGAACGAACCGGGATTTGTATGAGTTCGTCAAGTACGCGATTGCGTTCAGAAAGAACCATTCCGTCTTCCACATGGAGAAAGAGCCGAGAGTGATGGATTATCTGTCCTGCGGCCAGCCTGATGTGTCGTACCACGGCGTCAAGGCGTGGTTCCCGGATTTTGACAACAGCAGCAGACAGCTGGGAATTCTGTACTGCGGCAAGTACGGGACAAAAGCGGACGGGAGTGAGGACAACAGCTTCTATGTGGCGTACAATATGCACTGGGAGCCCCATGAATTTGATCTGCCAAACCTTCCAAAAGGCCAAAGCTGGCACGTTGCGTTTAACACAGATGAGACTGAGAGAAACGGAATTTATGAGGAGGAGGACGAGCCGGTCGTTGAATCGAAACGGTTCCTGATTCCTGAGAGAAGTATTGTGGTTTTTGTCGGGAAATAAGGACGAGACGGAAAGCCGGTAAGTGGCAAAACTCAGGAAGAGACGGAAAATAAGTAAGAGACGGAAAGTCGGTAAGAGACGGAAAATAAATAAGAGACGGAAAGTCGGTAAGAGACGGAAAATCAGGAAGAGACGGAAAATCAGGAAGAGACGGAAAATCAGGAAGAGACGGAAAATCAGTAAGAAGCGGAAAATCAGTAAGAGACAGAAAATCAGTAAGAAGGTAAAATCAGCAATAATCCCGGTGAGCCAGGGCGGCGTATAGCCAATAGCTCACCGGGATTTTTCATAATCAGCTTCAGTCTTCCGGGTAAATAAGCCGTTCCTCTGAAATTCCGTACAGCACCTCGTCTAAGTATCTTTTTGCCAGCCAGTTAGCCATACCTAAATTCATATCGAGATAATTCCCGCAGTCTCTGGCGGCCGCACCTGGCACTTCTCCCTTAAAATCGCGGATGAATTCAAACATTTCCGTCACTAAGGGAACGATATCTTTAGATTCATAATCCCCCGAAAGCAGTAAATAAAAACCGGTGCGGCAGCCCATCGGGC
>CAUEKH010000240.1 GCA_959018155.1 uncultured Hungatella sp. | reverse complement strand
CCAACATACCCCTCCAGCTGGTCCGTTCTCATCCGCATCCCGGAGAAATACCCCTCCGGAAACGGATATGGCGCGTGGTCGGAAAAACCAAGTATCTTCATTCCTCCCTGAATGGCGCGCTCTACATACTCTTCTTCCATACCTGTTGCGTGCAGGCATCTCCAGGTATGTGTGTGGTAATTCGCAATCATATTGATCTCCTTACTTTTAAATTCCCAATAATTTACACGCAAGCTGAAAATAAATAATCAGGCTTACCGCGTCTACAATCGTAGTAATTAACGGCGCGGCCATAATGGCCGGATCGAGATGCAGAATCTTCGCCGCAATCGGCAGAGTGCAGCCAATCGTCTTGGCAAGCACCACGGTGGCCAGAAGGCTTAACACAACGGTCAGGCAAATCAGTTCCTGACCCGGGTAGCGGATGATAAGCTGGATATAGTTGACCAGCCCTAAAATCACCCCGACTGCAAGCCCCACCCGCAGCTCCTTCCACACCACTTTTCCAATATCAGACGGCGCGATCTCCCCGACAGCCATACCGCGGATAATCATGGTACTGCTCTGGCTTCCCGCATTGCCGCCGGTATCCGTCAGCATGGGGATGAAGGTGACAAGCAGCGGAATCACGGCAAATGCCGCCTCATACCTTGCCAGAATCCCGCCTGTGATCAGGCTGCTGACCATCAGGACCAGAAGCCAGGCAATCCTGTTTTTGGCCAGCTGGAACACGCTGGTTTTTAAATACGGTTTCTCACTGGGCAGCATGGCGGCCATTTTCTCAAAGTCCTCCGTCGCCTCCTGCTCCATGACATCCACAACGTCATCGACAGTCACGATTCCCACCAGCCGTTCCTCATTGTCCACAACGGGAAGACTCAGCAGATCGTATTTCTGGAAGCTGTCGGCCACGGCTTCCTGATCTTCCGTGGTAAATGCCTTAATTACATGCGTATCCATGATATTTCCGACAACTTCTTCATAGGGGTTCATCAGCAGATCCTTAACCGTCAGGACCCCCTCCAGCCGTCTCTTCCCGTCCATCACGTAGCACGTATAGATTGTCTCTTTATCCACGCCGTGCTTTCTGATGTAGGCAAATGCCTGCTCCACCGTCATGGTTTTCTTAAGTCCCACATACTCTGCCGTCATAATACTTCCGGCGCTGTTCTCCGGGTACTTTAAAAACTGGTTAATCAGCTTCCTGGTATCGGGTCTGGCATTCTGCAGCACACGTTTTACCACGCTGGCCGGCAGTTCCTCCAGCATATCGACCGCATCATCCACGAATAAATCGTCCACGATGGTTCCCAGCTCATAGTCCGTAATGCTGTTGATGATATGCTCCTGCTTCTCCACCTCCAGACAGGCAAATACATCAGATGCCAGCTCCTTGGGAAGCATCCGGAATACCACCACGGTCTTCTCCGAATCAAGTTCCTCGATGAAAGTGGCGATATCCACCTCATTCATCTCCGTAAGCACTTCTTTCAATTTCCGAAACTGACGGGTATTCAACAGATCCATCAGTTCTTCCAGATTAAAAATCTCCTGCATCGTGTTACCTCCGTTCCAACCTTTTTATTCTTCTCATATCTGATAGCGGTTATCCCGGAAGCGGCACACAAAAACAGCCATAATCGCAGTTTTCCTGACAATCATGGCTATCATAAACGCAGAGGTAAAATCCCCTGAATCGGCAGAACCGCCCCTTGGCTAAATTCTCCCTCCCAGCAGAATATCCCTGTAACGGCAGTGCAGTCAGAGCGCCGTCGAAACCATCGACTCCGCCCGCACTACCATACGCTTATGATAATTGTCCGCTTCCGTCTTCTGACTTCGACCTTCCACTCTGACTCACTTCCCTTCTTTAATTTTATGTTTGTTTTTAATTTCTTAAATCCTTATCAAGCATACCAGCTGGAAGGAGAAAATGCAACCCCTGCGGAAATATTTTCCGGTGGATTTTTCCCCCTGCCGGCGTATCTTTTCCTCCCGCTGGCATATCTTTTCCTCCCGCTGGCGTATCTTTTCCCCTAGCCGTTGGATTTTTCCTCTTTCAGGCTTCACTGGCCGGACGGCCCGATAAACTGAACATCAGGCTCAGCGGTTACCGGTTCCGTCACCACAGGCGCGCTCCCCGGCGCTTCACCCGGGCTTACCCCCGGCGCAGGGCCCGGAGTCACTCCCGGGCCGATTTCCTGCGGCGCGCTGTAGTCCGGTCCGGTTTTCACCGGCAGATTCGCTGCCCGGGCAGCCGCCTCGTCCAGGGCCGCTTTTAACGGCTCATAGAATTCTGTCCCGTTTAATGTCTCCAGCATGGTCTGTGCTGAGCTTATCCGCTCGTCCGTTGTTCCATCTTTGACAGATAAGCCGTTCAGTTCCTCTATCACGGCCTGAATCTGAGCCACAATCTGTTCTGCGGCCTGTCTCGACGCATTCAGCGCCTCCTGGCGCTGCCGCTCTACATCGGCCTGGGATTCCTTTAACTTCTGTTCCGCCTCCCATTTTTTCGAGTCGGCTCTGGCCTGGGCTTCTGCCACAGACGAGAATAAATCGGTATTTCCCGTCTGAGCTGTGGTCTTTTCCCCTCTCGAATCGACAGGATAGTACGCGACGGTGGATGGCATGTCCCATTCCGCAGCCGGCAGTCACCCATTGCACTTTGCCATAAAATCGTGCCAGATTTTCCCGGCATACGTCTTTCCAAAGACGCCCGGCATGGCCTTCGGCGTGTCATAGCCGACCCACACGGCAGTCGTATAATACTTCGTGTAGCCGCAGAACCACGTATCCTTGTTGCTGTTGGTGGTTCCCGTCTTGCCGGCGGCCGGGATGGAAAGTCCCAGGCCGTAACCCGTTCCGTAAGGCTTATCAAGCGTCCCCTTTAACACGTCTGTAATCATATATGCCGTGTCGCTGGTAAAAATCCGCTCATCCGGCTGGTTCATGTTGAAGACTTCCCCCTCGTACTGGCTCACAATCCCGGTAATGCACGTGTTATTGCTGTACATTCCGTCATTGGCAAGAACGTAATACCCCTTTGCCATGTCGACCACGCGGGCGCCCTCTGTAAAGCCGCCGATGCTCATACTGATATTTCCGTTGTCAAGATAACTCAGTCCGTTGAAGTGCATTTTCCCCAGATAGCTGATTCCTGTGTCCACGCCCAAATCCTGGAGTACCTGCCAGGCAACCGTATTTAAGCTTCTGTTTAGGGCCTCCCGGACAGAGAGTTCACCGTAATACTTACCGCCGCTGTTCTTCGGCCCTTTCTCAAACAGATGGTCATTTACCAGTCTCGACGGATAGTAGTAGCCGGACTCAAAAGCAGGCGCGTAATCAATTAAAGGCTTAATCGTAGATCCCGGCTGTCTCCGGCTTAAGAATCCGCGGTTGTACTCGTCCTCTGACCCGCGGCCTCCCACAATAGCCACCACGTATCCCGTCCTGTTGTCGACCGCCACTGCGGCGCCCTGGAGGGCATACTTTCCATTTTCCTGAAGATCCGTGAATTTCTCCAGATCCGCATCCAGCGTCTCCTGAAGCATGACCTGCAAATTGCTGTCAAGGCTCGTATGAATCTCAAATCCGCCATTTCTAATCAGATCACTCTTGGCCTGATACGCCTCCTGATACCGCTCTTTATACGCGTCATACGATTCCTTGTCCGCAAACACGTACTCGAAAATAAAACCGTCATTTTTCATCAGTTCTTCCGACGCACAGTGGATCGCGTAGCTCGTCTGATAATTCTCCTTCGTCCCCGGTTCATAAACCTTTTCAACCGTGAGGGGCTGGGATTTGGCGTAATCGCCCTCCTCCCCGGTAATCAGTTCGCATTTTACCATGTTGTCGATAACCTTGTTGCGCTTGGCAAGCGCATTTTCCGGGCGGGCCACCGGATCGTAGCGGGAAGGGTTGTTGCTGATCCCGGCTAACGTCGCCGCCTCCCAGATTGTCAGATCCTTCGCCTCTTTATTAAAATAGTACCGGCTGGCCTCAGCCACCCCGTAACAGCGGTTGGCATAGAAGTTCGTATTGCAGTAAAATTCCATCATGTCAGCCTTGGAATACTTCTCCTCCATCTGAGGCGCCGCAAAGAATTCCGTCAGCTTTCTCTTAAAGGTCTGTTCCTGGGTCAAATATGTATTCTTGATTACCTGCTGGGTAATCGTGCTTCCCCCCTGGGTGATGGCCCCTTTATTCTTAATCAGGGCCACACCGGCTCTTGCAAGGCCAATATAGTCGATTCCATGATGCTCATAGAACCGCCGGTCCTCCTGGGCAATATAGGCTTTCTGGAGATTCTCACTGATCTCCGATATCGCCACATACTCATAATGGCCGGAATTGATAGTCCCTATCACATTCCCGTCCGAATCGTAAATCCTCGTGTCAGACGGCTGGGAAAAATCTTCCCGCTTCGACTGGGCGACGATCGTATCAGCCTTAGTCCTGCATTCGGCAATCTCATCGTGAAACTTCACCAGAACAAAGCCGCCGGCCGCTCCGCAAATAACCGCAAACACCAGAAATATGGTGAGAATCATCTTGATTGGTCTGAAAAAAATGGCCCACGCACTCTTCTTTTTCCTGCGTTTCTTCATGTAATGTCCCGCCTCCGTTCTCCTGTATTCTGTCTTACATTAAAAATCGCTGAATTTTTTATTTATAATAACAAAAACGGGAAGCCTCCATATAAGACTTCCCGTTTGTTTTCAAGAGCTGATGACGGGACTCGGACCCGTGACCTCCTCACTACCAATGAGGTGCGCTACCACCTGTGCCACATCAGCATCTTTAGTCCGTCAAGCAAACCTCATACATAGTACCATGTGAAGAAGATTTTGTCTATAAAAAATTTGAAATTTTTTCAACTTTTTCACTCCCTGTTTTTACCC
>CAUEKH010000239.1 GCA_959018155.1 uncultured Hungatella sp. | reverse complement strand
CAATGATTCTATGGCAGTAATAGTTTCTGGCCGGATATGATTTTGTTCTCGTCTTCCAATCCGTTTAGTTCACAGATCTCTTCCAGTCTGCTGAGACTTTGATATTCGGCAATACAGATACCATATAGGGTTTCTCCGTCTTCTACAATATGGATTCTGGATGCACCCGCCGCGGTCTGGGAACTGCCAGTTGAAGTGCCCGTAGTGGGACCAGTGGTTCCTGAGGGGCCGTTCGAACCAGAGCCTGCGGGCTGGGAGGAAGTGGTTCCTCCGGTAGAGCCTGTAGAGCTATTTCCCTGGTTTGAGGTCGTTTCTCCAGTTGGGCCAGAGGTACCATTTCCCTGGCCTGAGGTAGTTCCTCCCGCTGCTCCGGCGGTACCATTTCCATGGCCGGATGCGGTTCCTCCGACTGTTCCTGCGGTACTATTTCCCTGACCTGATGCGGTCCCTCCCGCTGCTCCGGCGGCACCATTTCCCTGGCCTGAGGTGGTTCCTCCCGCTGCTCCGGCAGCACTATTTCCCTGACTTGATACAGAACCACCGGTTGTCCCTCCGGTCGTTCCGGCAGTTCCATTTCCCTGACCTGACGCTGCGCCTCCGGCGGTGGAATCCCCGGCAGATCCAGCGGGCTGGCCATCACCATTCTGGCCTTCGGGCTTTGTTTCTGATAAGGTTTCCTTCGTTATAGAAGCCTGGGTGGGATAGACGCCGCCTTCTGCTTCTTCCACGATTACTGATGACTCTGTTTTTTCCTTGTTTTGTGTGTTTTTATTTCCCATCAGCGCAGTCTGGGCGCTTTCGGGGAGTGCGGAGGCGATGACGCTCTCCATTTCACGCATTTTCTGGTAGTTATTGAACATGACGATACCGCCAGCCAGGATGACGATGGCCATGGCTGTGCTTAAACCGCGCATCAGGCCGATGGTCTGGCTTCGGTTTACTGCCTCATCTTTGTGCTCGTCCATCCGCTTGCGGAATTCGTGGATTACTTTGTCATCTGATGCCGTCTCAATCCTCTTTACGTCTTTCCTCAGTACCATGTAATCCTGCATCATCTGGTTTCTCTCATAGTAGATACTGTAGCCGCGCAGCTTGTAAAAGCCGTCTTCGGAAGTTATGTAAACAGTTTCGTCTCCCTCAATCCCATTGTTGAGATACATCAGCTTGTTGGGTCCCTGGAAATACTGGACGTGCTGTTTCCAATAATTTAATGGCGATAAATCATTTCCGGGGACGCCGCATAAGAACCAGCCCTGGATGGTCCTTTTGGGGAAAAGCTGTTCGATTCCCTGGTAAGCTTTTTTCCAGGCAAGCTCAGAAAAGACCACCTTCTGGCCCTCTTCTGTCACATTTTCCATTTCCATGGCTCCGTCGATAAAGATATACGGCGTCCCGTCATTCATTTCCACACTTCCAAGCAGGAGGCCGACCCGTAAGTCCTGTCCACCCGTCGGATGCAGACGTTTTAAATAAGTGTTTACATAATCTTCCACATACAGCTTTACAATCTGGTCTCGCTCCCCGATCTGCCGGATATTTTTCGGCAGCTTCGGGAACGGATCGTACAATTCTCCCATAGGCTCACCCCGCGTTCCGATTTTTTTTATCCAATGAATCATATCACGGAATAAGCGCAAAACATGTCAAAGAAGGGAGGCATTTTCCCATAATTTTTCGACAAGATAAATGCTTCTGCTGATGCAGTCCGCCATCCGCATGACCACGGATAACCGGATACTCTGAAGCATCAGAGGGTCGTAATTGCCGCAGCTTCCTACAATTCCGGTAATAAAAATATCTCCGACGGCGCGCAGTTCCTTGCTGACTCCAAGCCCCGGCTTCAAAGATCCTTTTCCCAGCGTGATACAGCCAACGTGCTCCATATTTCCCACGGAAGCGTCCACAGCCACAATCACATGGTTGGGGTAACGGAATTTTAAAATTGTCTGATACGTCTCCAAATTCATGGCGTGGACCGGCCGCTCTAAAGTGCCCAGAACTTCTACCCGCTCCAGCCTTTTTTCCTTTAATTTATATCCAATCAGCGGACCGAGGCTGTCACCGGTGGAACGATCCGTGCCGATACATAAAAATACGACCCCCGCCGATTTCCCATTTTCCTGCTCCATACAGATCAAATCATACAGCCTGGAGGCAAATTCCTCCGCGTCAAATGACTGTCTTGTGTCAAAATAATAAATTTCCCGATTCCCACGGATTGTGATGCGTTCCCATAGTCTCATAATATCCTGCCTTGCTGTCCTTCTTGTTCTCTGTTCTATTATAAGCAGGGTTTTTGGGAATTATTCACGCTCCGCGGGATGCGGGAAATTCATTTACCGTTCTTTTTCAAAGCCGGGTATGCACCTTTTTACACGCCTCCTGCCGCACTGTGTCACAACCGGCTTTGAGAATGGTCCGCATTTACGGCGCAGTAAATGCCCCTTCTTTAAAATGAACGCTGCGGGCCAGCCTTATTGCGTCTTCCTGGCTGTATAAGTCCGCATTTAAATAAACTGTATACACTTCATCACAATCCGGTTTTGAGAAAAATACATACCACATACGGGAAGTCCGCTTCTTTTCCGGGATGGGGCCGTGCAGCTTTTCTGTTTCTTCTAAAGAGGCCGGAGTGTACAAATCATGAGAAACAGGAATGAGCAGAGCCGGTGCCTCGCAGCCTGCAACGGAAAGTGGTTCGGCAGTAAAATCGGAATGGTTCCAGGGCGGACTTACTCTGATTAGATTTCCCGACTCAAACTGTCTGGCCGGAAATCCGCCAACCCAGCGGACAGTTCCTCCCGCTGAATACCATTCTGGTGGAATGGCTTCTTTATCAATCAATTCTGACAGTTCCTGCAGATAATTCTGTGACATTTTATCGTCAGTAAGAAAAAGATTGCCGCCCCCATTTCCAAGCGACTTGAGGAAATCTCCATCAAACAGCCCTTCTGGAAGCTGATACGTCAGATAGTCACCCATTGACCCGTGTGTTTCTGTAAATTCCCTGACCTCATCGCCCTCCGCAAGATGTAAACCGTACCTTTTGACTTCTTCCGGCGTTGAGTAAAGGTACAAAATCTCTCCTGTGTCACTGCGCATCAGAGAAACGTAGTCCAGACGGTTCTCTTCTTTAAAAATGGATATCTGCAATTCATATTCTTCTCCATACCAGGGGATATTGTAGCATTTTATATAAGTTAAACTGTCATCTTCGTCTGCCCCAGACACTTTATCAGGTTCAGGAAGTGTATCATATGCATCCGGATTCCCGTCTTTAGGCAGAGCCGCCATTTTAATGACATCCTCCATCGTAACACGTCCTGACGGAACAGGGATTTTGCCACCTGGATCATCTGTTTTCTCCGGAGTACCTGCCTTTCCGGTAAAAGTGCAGATTATCAGCGCTGCCGCCACAGCCAGAGTAACAGCCAAAACTGATGCCGTCATTTTCGGTCTTCGCGCCAGGGCTTTTACACGCTCTTTCATCATACGTTTCCCACCGCCGATATCTGAGGCCGCGCAAAGAAAGCCCCCCTTTTCTTCCCTTCTTTCGGAAAGTGCTATCAGCGTCTTCCCATAAGTAAAGCGCTCTGTTTCTCCCAGTATATGAACTGCCGCCTCATCGCAGGCCAGTTCGCAATCGCGCTTTGCCAGACCGGCAGCCAGCCATACCAGGGGATTGATCCAATAGCAGCAAAGCAGAAGGCATCGAAGAATTCCCCACCATTCATCGTGATGACGCAGGTGTCCGGTTTCATGAGCCAGAATATGACGCAGGATTTCTCCATGATCCGAAATATCCTCCGGTAAGTAAATTCCCCTACTACCGGAGACAGTGACATAACACGGTGAAAAAATCCCTGAAACGCGATATACCGGAACCGCCGTCTCAACAGGAAGAACTCCTGTCCATACTTTTCTGTTTTTCTTTATTTTTTTAACAAAATGGAGATTAACTGCGGCAAACCAGATAAGCAGCCCAACACTCCCTGCCACCCAGATTACGGTCAATACAATTTTCCAGTCTACAACAGCGAGGGCCCGGGTCAGTCCCGCTCCTGGCTGTGCTGTCTGTACTGCCTGTATCGTCTGTGCCGCCTGTATCTCCGTGATTTTTCCTGCTGCCAGGCCGGCCGCACCGCCTGTGCCTGCACCCTGATATGGGGCGGCAAAAAGGCCGTTTGCAGTCAGGGCGGCGTATTTTCCGCCTTTTTGGAACAGGCGGTCAACCAGGTTCATGACGCTGAACCGGCTACCTGCCTGTTTAATTCCCGGAAAGAGGAAAAAAGCAGGATAAATCAGTCGTGCAGCCACAATTCCCCACAGACCGTACCGTACGGATGCACTTACCCTATTTTTTAATAGCGGCCTTAAAATGCAGAGAATTCCGATTATGATTGATGATGTAATCAATGTTTCAACCATGTTCTTCCTCCTCTGCGCGCTCCAGTATGTGATACAGTTCCTCAATATCTTTTTTAGACAGGGTTTTAGAACTTACCATAGCATTCACCATCATGCTTAAGCTCCCATCATAGACCCGCTCCAGAAAGCCTTTCGTCTCCTTTAGCGCCGTATCTTCCTTAAGTACTGCCGGAAAGAAACGTTTGGCCCGTCCTCCCTCTTCATGATATACCGCGCCTTTCGCCTCAAGCCGGTTTAACATGGTAATAATGCTGTTCTTTCCCCAGCCCGTCTCATCTTTTAATTCTTCCGTCAGCTGGGTGATCGTCTTTGGCGGTTCTCTCCAAAGCCGGTTCATCAGTTTCCACTCTCCATCTGATAAGTTGATTCTCTCCATCACAGATTCCTCATTTCTTTTATGTGGTATACAGTTGTCTACCTCGATTATACCCCCTTATCAGGCCACGGTCAATGGATTCGGAGATTCTAATTCTTACTATTTATTTAAA
>CAUEKH010000238.1 GCA_959018155.1 uncultured Hungatella sp. | reverse complement strand
GCTCCGATGCTCTGCTTTCCAATTAAAATATTTGCGCTGTCGGGATATTTACTCCCGACAGCGTATGGAAGGGGAAGAACTTCATGAAAAAGAGAAAATTACAGGAAAATTTAATGGCGTATTCCTTCTTGCTTCCAAGCCTGATCGGTCTCGTCTTTTTCAGTATGCTGCCGCTTGTTTTTTCACTGCTGGTCAGTCTGACAGACTGGAATTTCATTCAGGGTATTGGTAACTGGAACTGGATCGGACTCAGCAATTTTATTAAATTATGGAGTGATGAGTGGTTTATCGCTGCTTTAAAAAATACATTTATTTTCACAATTATTACAGTTCCCGTGGGATTGATTCTCGCGCTTGTTCTTGCTGCCTTAATTGACTCCTTCTGCCATGCGAAGATAGCGGGGGTGATTCGGATTTCGATGTATATGCCCCATATCTGTAATATCGTGGCTGCTTCTGCAATCTGGATGGTGCTCTACTCCAGTTACGGACCATTTACCCAGATGGTAAAGGCTCTCGGTTGGCAAAATCCTCCGAAATGGCTGTCTGATTATCAGTGGGCGCTTCCGGCAGTCATGTTAATGTGTATCTGGTCCAGTCTGGGATACCGGATTTTTATGTACAGCGCCTCTATGGCAGGGCTTCCCAAGGATCTCTATGAGGCGGCGGAGATTGATGGCGCCAATGGGGCACAGTGCTTCTGGCATCTGACAATCCCTCTTCTGAAACCAACTACTTTTTTTCTTACAATTACCGGGATTATTACAAGCTTCAAAGTATTTGGACAGATCAATATTATGACGGGCGGAGGCCCGGGAAGCGCAACTTATACCCTTGTCTATTATATCTACCGGAGAGCGTTCACCTACTACGAGATGGGGTACGCATCTGCAGTTGCAATGATACTGTTTTTACTTTTACTGGTGATCACGGTGATCCAGTGGACAAACAATGAGAAGCACTAGGGGGTTAATTGATGGATAAGAGCCGCAATTTCTTAAAATTAAAAAAGAAAATTCTTATGGTGGCAGTGACGGCCGTGCTTCTTTTGTTTACCCTGTTTATGCTGCTGCCTTTTTTCTGGATGGTTTCCGCTTCTTTTAAGATGCAAAAGGATGTGCTGACGATACCGATTCAATGGATTCCAAAATATTTTTATCTGGATAATTATAAGAACGTTCTGCATTTAGGCAACGAGGCGAAAAAGGATTACCATTTTATTCTGTCATACTGGAATTCCATAAAAGTTTCTGTGCTGAGTACGGTCTGTTCCATTCTGACTGCCGCTATGGCGGGATACGCCTTTGCTAAATTAAAATTTAAAGGTTCTAAGGTTTTATTCCTGCTGTATCTGGCACAGATGATGGTTCCGTCTCAGCTGACTATGATCCCCAGATTTGCGGTATTTTCAGAGATGAATCTGACCAATACCCATTTTTCTGTTATTGCCCCCAAGCTGATTGCCGTATCTTCCACCTTCATGATGAGGCAGGCATTTTTGTCCGCGCCGGATGACTTGAGGGAGTCGGCAAAGATCGACGGGGCAAATGAATGGCAGATTTGGGCCAGAATTATGATGCCGGTTGTCAAACCTACCATATCTGCGCTGGCAACGGTACAGTTTTTAGACAGCTGGAACTCTTACTTAGATCCCCTTATTTTCCTTTCTGACTGGCGGTTGAGGACTCTGCCGATTGCCTTAAACCAGTTTGTCAGCGAGGAGGGGACTCAGTACAATTTAACCATGGCGGCCTGCTGTCTGGCTGTCATACCAGTGTTCCTTGTATTTCTCTGCGGTCAGAAATTCTTTGTAAAAGGACTGACGCTGGGATCGGTAAAAGGTTAACTGGACGGCAGAACAATAAGAAATGTCTCTTGAAGAGACTTGAGGAGGAATGGATTATGAGACTGTCAACATCAACGAATATTATGAACTTTGATCAGGGGGTGAATTACGCGATTCCCATGGAGGATTCCATCCCCGCCTGTGCCAGAGCCGGATACCGCTATATCGACGCCAATCTCTGCGGAGCCTGCCGTCCCGGACAGGCGCTGACCAAGCCGGATTGGGAGGACTGGACGAAAAAGTGCAGAGAACTGGCGGATTCTCTGGGGCTTACATTTACCCAGGCTCATGCGTATTTTCCTTTGGGAAAGAATCTTGGCCCGGATGGGCGGGAAGTGGATGGTGCGCATGGCGAGGAGATGATGCGGCGGAGCGTTCTGGCGGCGGAAATACTGGGCGCTAAATGGATGGTGGTACATCCGTTTACGATATGGGAAGAGAGCGGATATTCTCTTCACAAGTCTTATCAGTACAACAGGGAGTACTACTACCGATGGGCCGAAGAGTTTGGGGCGCACCATTTGAATCTGGCGATTGAAAATATGTCTCTGACCGGAGGAAAACCACGATATGGCGTGACTCCGGAAGAATTGCTGGATTTGACAGAGGGAATCGGTTTACCGAATGTGGGAATCTGTGTGGACACGGGCCATGCCCATCTGTCCGGTTTGAATGTGGCTGATTTTCTAAGGGGTGTGGGAGATCATCTTCATGCGACACATATTGCGGACAACCATCGAAACGCAGATGAGCATTTCGCACCATTTAATGGAACGATTGACTGGAAACCGGTGATGAAGGCGCTTAGAGATATCGGCTATCAGGACGATTTTGCGTTTGAAATCCATCACCTGACGTCAGCCTATCCCAGAGAGGTTCAGCAGGAACTGGTTAATTTCTCCTATCGTCTGGGAAATTATCTGATGGAGCTTTAAACGGGCTGTTAAAACGGGAGGCAGAATATGTCATATCATCATATTGAAAAAAGTTATGATGTCGTGGTAGCCGGAGGAGGGCTGGCCGGAGTGTGCGCGGCAATCGCCAGCGCCAGGGGAGGCGCCAGGACAGCGCTGATACAGTCCAGATCCATGTTTGGCGGGAATGCAAGTTCAGAAGTGCGTATGCACATTGTTGGGGCCAGCTGTCATATGTCTAAAAAGGATGTAAATGAGGGCGGCATTTTACAGGAATTGCTTTTGGCCAACAAAGCGAGAAATCCAAACCAGTCTTTTGAGGTCTGGGACGGGATCTTGTGGGAAAAGGTCAGATTTGAGGAAGGATTGGACTCCTATTTAAATACCTGTGTCGATGATCTGGTTATGGAAGAAGGCCAGATAGCGCGTATCGTGTGCCATCAGAATACCACGGAGACAGAGTATGTGTTCAGTGCCCGTATTTTTATTGACGCCACCGGTCACGGAACGCTTGGAGCAATGGCCGGGGCTCAGTGGCGCATGGGAAGCGAAGCCTCTGACCAGTACGGCGAGCCGGGTGCGCCGTCGACAGAAAATCAGGATACTATGGGAAATACGCTGATGTTCCATGCAACAGATGCCGGTCATCCGGTTCCATTTGAGCGGCCATTTTGGGCGTATCAATTCAGTGAGGAAGATTTAAAGTACCGCCATCATTACAATTGTATAGCGGCGTACCATGATGATGGAAGTTCGATGGAATTTGTAGAGGGAAATTCTGAGAATCTTCCTGAGTTTACTGATATGGATTCCGGTTATTGGTGGATTGAACTGGGAGGACAGTACGGGGACATTATAGCTGAGAGTGAGACTATCCGTGACGAACTGTTGAAATGTGTTTATGGAGTCTGGGATCATATAAAAAACTGCGGAGATCACGGGTGTGACAACTACGTACTGGATTGGGTTGGGATTGTGCCGGGCTGCAGGGAAAGCCGCAGACTGATGGGGGATTATGTGCTGACAGAACAGGATATCCGTTCCAATCGCATTTTCCCGGATGCGGTTGCTTACGGCGGCTGGCCTATGGATGAGCACGTAAGCGGCGGAATCCTGGCTTTTGACGAGTATCCATCAAAAGTGAGAAATTTTGATGGGATTTATACGATTCCCTATCGCTGCTTTTATAGCAGCCGTGTGGATAACCTGATGATGGCAGGACGGGATATCAGTGTCAGTAAAGTAGCGTTTGGAAGTACGCGGGTGATGGGAACGTGCGCAGTGGGCGGACAGGCGGCAGGAACGGCTGCTGCCATGGCGGTACGTTATGGCTGTATGCCCAGGGAAATTGGAAATCATATCGAAGAACTGCAGCAGCAACTGCTTAAGGATGACTGCTTTATTCCGGGATTTGTCAATCAGGATGAAAAGGATCTGGCCAGGAAAGCAGTGATAGTGGCATCAGAAAGCAGAGAGGGATTCTCTGCAGAAGCGGTAGCGAAAGGTTATACCAGACGATGGGATGGGAAGGAAAACTGCTGGGAATCCGAGGCACTTCGGTGCGGAAAAACGGCGGAACTGTCCCTGACTCTGGAATCATGTGCGCCTGTCAGAGAAATCAGGCTGTATTTGACCCGGATATGAGCCGGGAAATGATGCCGTCTATGACCCGATCAGTGCGGGCGCGACAGGCAGAGGGGCTTCCACCGGAACTGATCAGGGATTTTACCGTGTCGCTGTACCGGGAAAGGAAAGAGGTGTTCTCCGTGCCGATACGGAATAATCGGGAGAGACTGAGACGCTTAAGACTCCCTCAGGCGGTACTGGCGGATCAGGTCGTGGTACAGGTAGAGCGGACCTATGGCTATCCAGGAGCAAGAATTTTTGAGATTCGAATTTATGTATAACTCTTCATCCAGATGGGTGGTTACTTTTCTTCTCGTTCTTAATTAAAATGTGCTCTCTGTTTCAATTATGTGATATAATAAAGGTGGAACCGTCAAACGTCACGTATGTACAGGAGGGATTCCTATGGGAGAAAAGAAACTGGTCATCACCATTAGCCGTCAGTATGGCAGCGGCGGCAATGAAATCGGTCGGAAGCTGGCGGGAGAGCTGGGAGTGGATTTTTACGACAAGAATATCCTGCGAATGAACTCCGACAGGAGCGGTATCAAGGAAAGTTACTTTCATGTAGCCGACGAGAAGGCGGGAGGAAGG
>CAUEKH010000237.1 GCA_959018155.1 uncultured Hungatella sp. | reverse complement strand
AGTCCGGCGAGACGTTTATTTCGGAATATCCGGGCTATCTTCACATCAACGACGCCTACTGCTTAGAATCGCACCGCCATAAAGGACTTTATCAGAATCTGTTAAATTACGCGATAGCTGTTCTGAAGAAGGAGGGGTACTCCCATCTTGGGGTCGATTTCGAGAGCATTAATCCGACTGCTTATGGATTCTGGTCCAAGTATTTCAGGCCGTATACTCACGGTGTGGTGCGCCGGATTGATGAGAGAATATTAAAAAATGTGTGAGCATCATTGAGACCGGATTAACGATAGAGTGAAATGAAAATATAGAGAAAAGAAGGGATTTCATGATGAAGATTGCGATTGTTACAGGTGCTTCTTCCGGAATGGGAAGAGAGTTTATCATGCAGATTGCGGATCGTTTCGGAGGGCTGGAAGAAATCTGGGTGGTTGCCAGGCGGAGAGAGCGGTTGGAGGAACTGGTCGGGAAGGTTCCGGTGACACTTCGTCTGTTTGCCATCGACTTGACAGACGACAGCGATTTGATGGAACTCCAGTACGCGCTGGAAGAGGAGCATCCGGAGGTCAAGTGGCTCATCAACGCGGCCGGATTCGGGAAAATCGGTCCCGTCGGATCCATCAGTCTCGGGGATGAGATGGGGATGGTGGATTTAAACTGTAAGGCACTCTGCGCGGTCACCCATATGGTGCTTCCGTATTTATCAGGAAACAGCCGGGTGATTCAGTTCGCGTCAGCGGCCTCATTTCTTCCGCAGCCTGACTTTGCCATCTATGCGGCCACGAAAGCCTTTGTCTTAAGCTACAGCCGCGCCTTAAACGAAGAGCTGAAGCCGAGGGGAATCTATGTGACCGCCGTATGTCCGGGGCCGGTAAAGACTGAATTTTTTGATATCGCGGAGATGACAGGGGAGGTATCGGTCTATAAACGGCTCGTCATGGCGAACCCGAAGCACGTGGTGAAGAAGGCAATCCGCGACAGCATGATGGGGCGGCCTGTATCCGTATACGGGATTACCATGAAGGCGTTTCAGCTTCTCTGCAAGGTGCTTCCCCACGGGCTGATCCTGAGGATTATGAAGGCGCTGTAGCTGAAAAACGGGGCGGCAGAATAAGGGCGGGGCAAAATAACTTAAGAGAAAGAGGAATGACATCAGTGAAAAAGACAGAAAAAGGGCAGTTTGGATATCGGACCCACCGCAGAAAGGTGGAGACCGGAAAGGTGCTGTTCGGACTTGCCATGATTATCGTACAGCTGGCCGCCAGACATTTCGTGGAAAGTTCCGCGTGGAAAAATATTCTGACGGTCATGGCCATCCTTTCCGTACTTCCGACTGCCAATGTGGCGTCGCCGCTTATCGCTTCCTGGCGCATCAAGACGCCGCCGGAAGAATTTTACAGACGCGTTTCCGCCTATGAAGGAAAATTTACGGTTTTATACGATTTAATTATCACCTCAAAAGACGCCATCATGCCGATGGATGCCGTCATTATCCACCCAACGGGAGTGTACGCCTACTGTACGGCGGCAAAACCTGACGTTCCAAAGGCAGAGAAGTTTTTTAAGGAAATGTTTACGGGCCACAAGCTGGACCCGAATATCAAAATTATTCTGGATGAAAAAGCGTTCTTTCACCGGCTCGAAAGCTTAAAGCCCGAGGCAGAGTATGAGGACGACGGAAGTGTGGCCTACACAGCCGGACTTCTCAAGAGTTTATCAATGTAAGGGGAGAAAGACATGAGAGCCTTGATTGTATCAGACAATGAAGCCGGCCAGCGCCTTGACAAGCTGCTGGCCAAATATATGAATCTGGCCGGAAAAAGCTTCCTCTACAAAATGATGAGGAAAAAGAACATCACCTTAAACGGAAAAAAGTGTGACGGCTCAGAGCGCCTGGTAAAAGGCGACGAGATCAAACTGTTCCTCTCCGATGAGACGATCGACAAATTCTCAGAGGTTAAGCTTAGTGAGGTCAAAAAGGTAAATTTAAATATCATCTACGAGGACGACCATATCCTCCTTCTCAATAAACCGTCAGGAATGCTCTCTCAGAAGGCAAAGCCGGAGGATGAATCCCTGGTGGAATACGTCATTGATTACCTGATTTCCAGCGGCCAGTTATCCACAGAACAGTTAAAAAGCTTCCGCCCCTCCATCTGCAACCGTTTAGACCGCAACACCAGCGGCTTAATCGTGGCTGGCAAATCCTTAGCCGGGCTTCAGATTATGGCGTCTGTTTTTAAGGACAGAAGCTTACACAAATATTACCGCTGTGTGGTAAAAGGGACAGTGACGGAGAAGAAGGTAATCACCGGCTTTTTAAAGAAGGACGAAAAGACGAACCAGGTGACGGTGACGGCCAGAGAGGTTTCCGGAAGCGCTCCCATCATGACAGAGTATGAGCCCATCGGCTACGCAGAAGGCTGTACCTTCTTAAGTGTCCTGCTGATTACGGGGCGGACCCATCAGATCCGCGCCCATCTTTCCTCCATCGGCCATCCGATCCTCGGAGATTACAAGTACGGCGATCCGGCCGTCAATGAGGAGGCGAAGCGGCGGTGGCACATCAATTCCCAGATGCTTCACTCCTATATGGTGACATTTCCGGAACTTCCGGCGCCGCTTTGTGAACTGTCCGGCAGGACATTTACAGCGCCGCTGCCAAAGACATTTTCTAAGATAGACAGAGAGTGGAGGTAGCCTATGGGAACGTGGAATACGAGAGGGTTAAGAGGATCCACTCTGGAGGAACTGATCAACCGCAGCAACGACAGCTACCGGGAGAAGAAACTGGCCTTAATCCAGAAGGTCCCCACGCCCATCACGCCGATTTCCATTGATAAGGAGAGCCGCCACATCACGCTGGCCTATTTTGACCAGAAGAGTACGGTGGATTATATCGGGGCTGTCCAGGGGATTCCGATCTGTTTCGATGCCAAAGAATGTGCGGTGGACACCTTTCCGCTTCACAATATCCATCCCCACCAGATTGAATTTATGAGGGAATTTGAGGAGCAGGGCGGCATTTCCTTCATCATTCTGTCATTTACCGTGCGAAATGAGATCTATTACCTCCCCTTCGACGAGGTGGCCGGTTTCTGGAAGCGGATGGAAGAGGGCGGGAGAAAAAGCTTCACCTACAGCGAGGTGGATAAGTCGTGGCAGATTCAAAGCCATCGCGACATCTTTGTCCACTATCTGGAAATGATTCAGAAAGATTTGGAGAGAAGAGATTGACAAGTGGGAGAATGTCCCATATAATTAACTACACGTCATCATGGTAGCACTTTACCATATGAAAGTGAAAGAAATTGATGGAGGAAGCCATGGCAAACAGATTATTACATACACCGGATGGGGTCCGTGACATCTACGGGACGGAATGCACGAAGAAAGCCGCCATCCAGAATCAGATCCTGGACGTGTTCCATCTCTACGGATATCAGGATATCGAGACGCCAACCTTCGAATTCTTCGATATTTTTCAGGAGTCGCGCGGAAGCGTGAAATCCAGGGAGATGTTCAAGTTTTTCGACAGGGACAATCACACCCTCGTCCTGCGTCCCGACGAGACGCCGGCGATTGCCCGCTGTGTGGCAAAATATTTTACAGATGAGGATATGCCGCTGCGCCTCTGTTATTTGGAGCGGACGTATATCAACAACACCAGCTATCAGGGAAGGCTGAAGGAAGCGTCCCAGACCGGCGTTGAGTTAATCGGGGACGACTCTGCGGATGCAGATGCGGAAATCCTGGCCATGGTCATCCGGGCCTTAAAGGAAGCGGGGCTGACGGAGTTTCAGGTGGAATTAGGAGAAGTCGATTTCTTCCGCGGCCTTCTAGAGGAGGCCGGGATGGACGAAGAGATGGAAGAGACGCTTCGGGAACTGATCGAGAACAAGAATTACTTTGGCGTGGAGGAACTGGTGACACAGCAGGCGATTTCGCCGGAACTGAAGGCGGCCTTCTTAAAGCTGCCGGAACTGTTCGGATCATTTCACGAGATCTCTCAGGCAAAGGAACTGACGAATAACGCCAGGGCCCTTGGCGCCATCAGACGGCTGGAAGAGGTGAACCGGCTGCTGGAATATTACGACGTGTCCGACTATGTGTCCTACGATTTAGGGATGTTAAGCCAGTATCAGTACTATACGGGAATCATTTTCAAGGCGTATACGTACGGAACCGGGGATTATATCGTCAACGGCGGCCGGTACGACAAGCTTCTCGTCCAGTTTGGCCGGGATGCCGCTGCTGTCGGATTCGGAATATCCGTCGATGAACTCATGCTGGCTCTGGCCAGACAGAAGATTGAGATCCCGGTGAAGATGGTAAACACCATGATTCTCTACGAGCCGGAGACGACGAGACAGGCTGTGGCTCTCGCTAAGCATCTGCGGGATCTGCCGATGGCGGTTCAGCTTCAGCGAAAGAAGGCCGACAGGGGCTTGGAGGAGTACGCGGATGGCGCGAAGCGGACGACCATCACCAATATCATGTATCTCGACAAAAAAGGCTTCACTGTAAAAATCATGAATCTGGCGCTGGGCCGGACAGACGAGATACCGCTTTCAGAATATTTGAAATGAGGAAGAGTATGAGATATTTGACATTTGCCCTGGCAAAGGGGCGTCTGGCCGAGCAGTCCCTTGCCATGCTGGAAAAGATTGGGATTACGTGTGAGGAAATGAAGGATAAAACTTCCCGGAAGCTGATTTTCACCAACGAGGAACTGGGAATGAGATTTTTCCTCGCCAAGGCCAGCGATGTCCCGACGTACGTGGAGTACGGTGCCGCCGATATTGGTGTGGTGGGAAAGGACACGATTTTAGAAGAGGGCCGGAAGCTTTATGAAGTGATGAATTTAGGGATCGGGAACTGCCGGATGTGCGTCTGCGGTCCGGAGTCGGCCGCGGAGTTGTTAAAGCACCACGAGAGAATTCGCGTGGCCACCAAGTATCCGGCCATCGCGAAGGACTATTTCTA
>CAUEKH010000236.1 GCA_959018155.1 uncultured Hungatella sp. | reverse complement strand
AAATCTTTCAGGATGAAATACGTATCGGCGCGGTCGCTGCTCTGTGTATTTAACAGAGAGTTATAGATATCGCGGAACAGTTCCGGATCCTGCGGGGAATAGTAGCCGTTGATCAGCTGCATCAGTACGCGGCGGATCTTGCTGTTATTGTTGAAAATCTCCATCGGATTATAGCCGCCCTCATTCTCATAGCGAATGACTTCATCTGAGGACATACCGAAGATAAATGCGTTCTCTTTTCCAACTTCTTCCACAATCTCCACATTCGCACCGTCCATGGTTCCCAGCGTCAGCGCGCCGTTTAACATGAACTTCATGTTACCGGTACCGGAAGCCTCCTTGCTGGCTGTGGAAATCTGCTCGCTGACATCGGCAGCCGCAAAAATAATCTCTGCATTCGATACCTTGTAATCCTCGATAAATACAACCTTGATCTTTCCGTCAATTGATTTATCGTTGTTGATCACTTCTGCCACGGAATTAATCAGCTTGATCGTCAGCTTCGCGCGCTTATAGCCCGCCGCTGCCTTGGCGCCGAAAATAAAGGTTCTCGGAACCATATCCATATTTGGATTATCCTTCAGTTCAGCATATAAATACATCACGTGAAGAATATTCATCAGCTGACGCTTATACTCGTGAAGGCGCTTTACCTGCACATCGAAAATAGAGCGCGGATCCACATCAATTCCGTTGTGTTCTTTAATGTATTTTGCGAGGCGCACCTTATTCTGATACTTGATGTCCATAAATTCCTGCTGGCACTTCGTATCATCGGCATAGACAGCAAGGCGGTGGATATGTGGTAAATCCGTAATCCATTCATTGCCGATCTTGGCTGTTACCCAGTCTGCCAGAAGCGGGTTGCCATGAAGCAGGAAACGTCTCTGGGTGATACCATTCGTCTTATTGTTGAACTTCTGCGGCATCATCTCATAGAAATCGCGAAGTTCCTGCTTCTCTAAGATTTCCGTGTGAAGTCTTGCAACACCGTTGACAGAGAAACCGCCGACAATGGCTAAGTTAGCCATACGAACCTGCCCGTCGTAGATAATAGCCATCTTGCGGACCTTCTCCTGGTTACCAGGGTACATCTGCTGAATCTGCTCTACGAAACGGCGGTTAATCTCCTCTACGATCTGGTAGATTCTCGGAAGCAGTCTGGAGAACAGTTCGATAGGCCATTTCTCCAGGGCCTCGGACATAATGGTGTGGTTGGTATAAGCACACGTCTTCGTCGTGATGGTCCACGCCTCATCCCATGTCAAGTTAAATTCGTCAAGTAAAATACGCATCAGCTCCGGTACCGCTACCGTCGGATGGGTATCATTTAACTGGAATACGGTCTTCTCGTAGAATTTATGGATGTCGTCGTGCTTCTCCAGGTATTTCTTAATTGCTCTCTGAACGCTGGCGGAAATGAAGAAGTACTGCTGTTTCAAACGCAGTTCTTTTCCTGCATAGTGGTTGTCATTCGGATATAAGACTTCTACAATCGTCTTTGCTAAGTTCTCCTGCTCTACTGCCTTCTGGTACTCTCCCTTGTCGAAGGAATCGAGGCTGAAGGTATTGATAGCTTCTGCATCCCAGATCCGGAGGGTATTTACCACGTTGTTGCCATAGCCCACAATCGGCATATCGTATGGAACGGCGCGGACGGACTGATATCCCTCCTGCACGAAATGCTCGCGGCCATTTTCCCAGACAGTGCGGACGTAGCCGCCGAATTTTACTTCGGTCGCGTACTCAGCACGTCGGATTTCAAATGGATAGCCGTTCTTTAACCAGTCATCCGGCACCTCAATCTGATATCCATTCTCGATTTTCTGCTTGAACATACCGTAGCGATAGCGGATACCGCAGCCGTATGCCGGATATCCCAGTGTCGCCAGGGAATCCAGGAAACACGCCGCCAGACGGCCGAGACCGCCGTTTCCGAGAGCCGGATCCGGCTCCTGGTCCTCAATCACATTTAAATCAAAGCCCATCTCGTCTAAAACTTCCTTCACTTCCGGCTGGGCCATGATGTTGATGATATTGTTGCCAAGTGCACGCCCCATTAAGAACTCCATGGATAAATAGTACAGCGTCTTGGCGTCCTGCTTCTCATACTCCTTGTGGGTAGCAATCCATTCGTCAATGATCACATCCTTCACCGCGTAGGCAACCGCCTGGAATACCTGCTCCGGCGTTGCCTCGTCGATGGTCTTTCTGAATACGTTCTTGACGTTGTACATGACACTTTTTTTAAATGTTTCCTTATCGAATCCTGCGCTCATGAAATATAACCTCCTATCGGTTTTCTGGAACTTTTTTTACTCCCAGTGTGACATTTTCTCCATTAATGTTCCACTCTTTCACGTATCCGTCCGTCTTGCCCAGCGTGACATCTTCTGCAAGGACCTCGCCCTTTATCTCTTCTCTGTGAGCGTCTAAAATCGCTTCGATCCTGTCATTTCCCTCCTCGTAAATAAGGATATGGTCCATGACCTCAAAGCCTGCCTCCTTGCGCATGGTCTGGATCTTACTGATTAATTCGCGGACAAAGCCTTCCTCAATCAGTTCCGGCGTCAGATTGGTATCCAGCACAACCGTAACGGTATTATCACCTTCTGACACGTACCCCTCTGTCTGGGCTGTGTCAATCAGTAAATCATCTTTTGTCAGGACAACTGATACTCCATCGAAATCGAAGGTGAGGGCGCCCGTTTCATTTAAGGTATCCATCGCCTCATTTCCATTGATTTCTGAAAGTGCCTTCCTGATATTATTTAACTGCTTTCCGTACTTCGGACCAACGGTCTTTAACTGCGGTTTGAAGCTGTAGCTTGTAAATTCGCGCACATCGTCGGTGAATACAACTTCCTTCACATTTAACTCGTCCTCGATGATTTCCTGATAGAACACAGGCAGTTCATGAGGCGCTTTTACGAACATGCGGCCGATTGGCTGACGGTTCTTGATGTTGGCTGTATTTCTGGCGGCACGGCCCATAACCACCACTTTTAAAACCTCATCCATGTTGTCTTCCAGTTCCCTGTCGATGAAGGAATCGTCCGCAGCCGGGTAGTCGCAGAGGTGGATGCTCTCCGGCGCCGTCTTGTCGATACCGCATACGAGATTCTGGTAGATCTGTTCTGTGATGAACGGAACCAGCGGCGCAGCTACCTTGCTGACAGTCACAAGAGCCGTGTACAAGGTCATATAGGCATTGATCTTATCCTGTTCCATGCCCTTAGCCCAGAAACGCTCGCGGCTTCTTCTGACATACCAGTTGCTCATGTCATCGACGAACTCCTGAAGCGCTCTGGCGGCTTCCGGAATCTGGTAATTCTCCAGGCAGTAATCCACAGTCTTAATTAAGGTATTTAACTTGGACAGAAGCCATTTGTCCATGACAGGCAGCTTCTCGTATTCCAGTTTATATTTTGTAGCGTCAAAATTATCAATATTTGCATAGAGAACGAAAAATGCGTATGTGTTCCATAAAGTACCCATGAATTTGCGCTGGCCTTCCATGACGGCCTTTCCATGGAAACGGTTGGGCAGCCACGGCGCGCTGTTGATATAGAAATACCACCGGATCGCGTCGGCACCGAATTCTTCCAGCGCGTCAAACGGATCCACCGCGTTGCCCTTGGACTTCGACATCTTCTGTCCGTTCTCATCCTGAACATGGCCTAAAACGATAACGTTCTTATACGGCGCCTTGTTGAAAATCAGGGTAGAGATGGCAAGCAGGGAGTAGAACCACCCTCTCGTCTGATCCACAGCCTCGGAAATAAAGTCGGCCGGGAACTGCTGCTCAAATACTTCTTTATTTTCAAATGGATAGTGGTGCTGCGCAAATGGCATGGATCCGGAGTCAAACCAGCAGTCGATAACCTCAGGCACACGCTTCATCTGCTTTCCGCACTTCGGGCAGGTGATCGTCACCGCGTCGATGTATGGACGGTGCAGTTCGATATCCTCCGGGCAGTTAGGGGACATGGCCTTCAATTCCTCGATACTTCCAATGGAATGCTGATGGCCGCACTCACACTCCCACACATTTAAAGGAGTTCCCCAGTAACGGTTCCGGCTGATGCCCCAGTCCTGAACGTTCTCCAGCCAGTCGCCAAAACGGCCTTTACCGATGCTCTCAGGGATCCAGTTGATCGTATTGTTATTGCGGATCAGGTCATCTTTTACCGCGGTCATTTTGATAAACCAGGATTCTCTCGCGTAGTAGATCAGCGGGGTGTCACATCTCCAGCAGTGAGGGTAGCTGTGCTCAAATACCGGTGCGGAGAATAAGAGGCCGCGCTCCTCCAAATCCTTTAATACCAGCGGATCAGCCTTCTTACAGAAGGTTCCGGCCCACTTCGTCTCTTTCGTCATCTCGCCCTTGCCGTCTACCAGCTGGACGAACGGCAGGTCATACTTTCTGCCGACCTTGGAGTCGTCTTCACCGAATGCCGGGGCGATATGGACAACGCCGGTACCGTCGGTCAACGTTACGTACGTATCGCACGTTACGTAGTAGGCCTTCTTTGTCGGATGAACGAAATCAAACAACGGCTCGTATTCCTTGTACTCTAAATCGGTTCCGACGTAACGCTCGAGGATGGTGTAGTCGCCTTCCAGAACGGTATCGCAGAGCGCTTCGGCCAGGTAGTAGGTGTAGTCGCCGTTCTTTACCTTTACGTAGGACTCATTGGGGTTGACACAGAGCGCCACGTTGGACGGAAGTGTCCACGGTGTCGTGGTCCATGCCAGGATGTAGGCATCCTCGCCCTTTACCTTGAATCTGGCAATCGCGGAACGCTCTTTGACATCCTTGTACCCCTGGGCTACCTCGTGGCTGGACAGCGGGGTGCCGCAGCGCGGGCAGTACGGTACGATCTTAAAGCCTTTGTATAAAAGACCTTTTTCCCAGATCTGCTTTAACGCCCACCACTCGGACTCGATATAGTCGTTCTCATAGGTGACGTACGGATCATCCATGTCGGCCCAGAAACCGACCGTCTTG
>CAUEKH010000235.1 GCA_959018155.1 uncultured Hungatella sp. | reverse complement strand
ATACTCCGGTTTATACGGCAGTATGACAATGTTTTCCCGCCCTCTCCCTCTCTCCATCTCCACAATCTTTTCAGAAACCACAGTAATTCCCGGATTCTCCTCAGCGGCCCTGATGAGCGCCTGGTTGCTGACGCTCTCCCACAGAATCTTTGGTTTCAGCTGATGGGCCTTTAAAAGGCCGTCCGTAATCTCCCGGCTGGCGCTGCCAGGTTCCCGCATAAATAAGGGGGATTCGCAGATTTCTTCCAGAGTTACACGTTCTCTCTCTGCCAGCGGATGATTCTTTCCGCAGACAAAATAAAGCTGATCCTGCATGAACGGGACGGCCTCCAGCTGTTCGTGGCGGACCTTATCCTCTATCAGCCCCAGATCCAGTTCATTTTTCAGTACTGCCTGCAAAATCTGGTTGGAATTCTGGATTTTTACTTTGATCTCGCAGCATGGATCTTTCTCGTGAAATTTCGCAATTGTCTGGGGGACGAGATAATTTCCGATAGTAATGCTGGAACCGATCGAGATCCCCAGCGGCAGTTCCGGCGTAACCATGCTGTTTTCCATCTCGTCAAAGAGGCTTAAAATGTGGGAGGCATAGCTGTAGAAGGCCTCCCCCTTCTCCGTCATGAACAGCCGCCTGTTGATCCTGTCAAAAAGCCGGATATGATAGGCATCTTCCAGTTCTTTGATCGCGAGACTCACACTGGGCTGGGCCAGGTGCAGTTTTTTCGATGCCTTTGTGATGCTCATTTCCTGGTAAACCGCCATGAAAATTCTCAAATGCCGTAATGTCATACATCCTCCGCCATACTGTTTATTCTTTCTTCCAAACAATTTCTGTCATTTCGATTATCATATTGTTTTTATTATACATAATCATATAATAATACTATTTGATTTATATATCAAGGTGGAATATACTGTTGCTGACAGGAGGGATTCGATATGAAAGAAGCGAAACCGGAGAATAAAAAACATATTCTCAGAACACTATTTTTTGCAACACTATATTTAAGTACATTTACCTTTGGTGGAGGGTACGTCATTGTCACTCTGCTGAAAAACAAGTTTGTGGATCACTACCACTGGATCGATGAAGAAGAGATGCTGGATCTGGTAGCCATCGCCCAGTCCTCGCCGGGCGCGATTGCCGTAAACGGGGCGATTGTCGTCGGCTACAAGTTATGCGGGATCCCCGGAGTACTGGTCTCCGTGCTGGGAGCCATTATCCCGCCCATGGTCATCCTCTCTCTGGTTTCCGTCTTCTACAATGCGTTCCGGACCAATCCTTACATCGCGGCTATGCTTGGCGGCATGAAAGCCGGTGTCGCAGCCGTTATCGCCTCCGTTGTCTTTGACATGGGAAGCACGGTAGTGAAATCAAAAGATTACATCAATATCATTATCATGATAATCAGCTTTTGCGTCAACTATTTCCTTGGCGTAAATGTGGTGCTCATCATCATCACTGTGGCTGTATTCGGGCTTCTTCGCACCATGATTGAGGAGAAGAGGAGGGCAAAATCATGATCTATATAAAATTATTTTTAAGCTTTTTACAGATTGGCTGTTTCAGCTTCGGCGGAGGATATGCCGCCATGCCTTTAATTCAGGAGCAGGTTGTAACACTGAACCACTGGCTGACCATGGAAGCATTTACGGATCTGGTGACAATCGCTGAGATGACCCCGGGACCGATTGCAGTCAATGCCGCCACTTTCGTCGGAACGCAGATTGCGGGACCTACGGGGGCTATTGTAGCAACGTTTGGCTGCATCCTCCCGTCCTGTGTTTTCGTCACGGGCCTCGCATATATTTATACGAAATATCGGAATTTAACCCTTCTCCAGGGCACGCTGGGCTCCCTGCGGCCTGCAGTAGTAGCCATGATTGCCAAGGCAGGACTTACCATTTTGATATCAGCCATCTTCATCAACGGCCTGATTTCCTTTGTACCGGGAAATGTATCTATCCGAATGGTGCTCTATTTCATTGCCGCCATCGTTCTGCTGCGGAAGGCGAAGATGAACCCCATCCTGGTGATGGTGCTCTGCGGTGTGGCAGAGGTTCTGTATTATATCGTCACCAATGTGATCATGTAGGCTTGTCAAATAACATCTGTTACGGTATAATGCCTTTTAGTATGACAGAAGTCAGATTGAGGTGGAATTTATGACGGGAACCCTGACAGATAAAATAAGAAGAAGAGAAGCTCTGTACAACTGTTGCCAGTGAGACACTGTACGGAGCCTAAACCGGGAGCGGAAGCCGCTCTTTCATCACTGGGAGACGGAACGGAACGCGCGTATTTGATGCGCTTTGTTTTTGTGCCATTTCCCGTGATAACCTGATTCCTGAAAATGGATCAAATGGTTGTAAAAGGTAAGGCCGTGGTCAGTGTTTCTGGCCGCGGCCATTTTTTGTTGAAGACGGTGACCTGTGCGCGGAGCGTACAGGTTATCGTTGTCCGCAGTAAATCGCGGACTGGAGACAGAGCACACGATATTGCCGGCAGCCGCGGCCATTTATCAAATCAAAACAGAAATGAGGAATCCACATGTCAGAAAATAGTATAAATTATACCTGGAAAAATAATATCGCAAAATTCTTAACCGCACAGACCGTATCGCTGCTCGGCTCTTCTCTCGTGCAGTACGCGATTGTGTGGTACATTACTCTAACGACCTCCTCCGGGAAAATGGTGACCTTATCCACAGTCTGCGGCTTTGCCCCGCAGATCATCGTCTCTCTCTTTTCCGGGGTCTGGATCGACCGGTACAGCCGAAAGAAGCTTATTATGCTCTCTGACAGCGCCATTGCTCTGTCTACCCTTTTTCTGGCGGTATCATTTTTAAGCGGCCACCGCGATATCAGGCTCTTATTTGGGGTTTTAATCATCCGCTCTGTCGGGACGGGAATCCAGACGCCGGCTGTCAATGCTGTTATCCCTCAGATTGTCCCCCAGCCATCCCTCATGCGCATCAATGGCATCAACAGCACGCTTTCTTCGGTTATCATGTTTCTTTCACCGGCTGTCAGCGGCGCTCTGCTCTCCTTCTGTTCCCTGGAGGCCACGCTTTTTATCGACGTCGCCACAGCCATAATCGGGGTGGGGATTACCGCCACCGTTCGAATCAGGAAACTGCCGGAAAGTGAAAGGGCTGCGGTTCAAAATACGTACCTTCATCAGATCAGGGAAGGATTTTATTACCTGAAGAATAACCGCTTTATCCGCAGTCTCCTGCTGTTCCAGCTGGCTATCCTGTTTCTCATCAGTCCATCGGCCTTTTTAACGCCTCTCATGGTCAGCCGAACCTTCGGGAGCCAGGTCTGGCGGCTGTCAGCCAGCGAGATGACCTACAGCCTCGGCATGATTCTGGGCGGTCTTCTCATCACGGCATGGGGCGGATTTAAGAGACGGCTGGATACCACCATGGCCGCCGGCGCCTGCTACGGGATGCTGATGGCAGGCATGGGGCTGGCGCCCTGGTTTCCCCATTACTTATTCTTCAACATGCTGGTGGGAGTCACTTCCCCCTGCTACAGTTCGCCCATAACGGTCACCATCCAGGAATCCGTGGAACCGGGTATTCAGGGAAGAATTTTCAGTTTTATGCAGATTTCCACCTCCTGCGCGCTGCCGCTTGGCATGATGTTCTTTGGCCCGCTGGCGGATCAGGTGAGGATCCAGACGCTCTTAATCGTCAATGGAATCCTCGTCCTGTGTGTTATTTACGGATTTTACCGGACTGCATTTCGGGAAGGGAAAAGCGGATTAAGTTAGCTACGTGGGAAAGAAGAAAGGGCTGTGAAACAGTTATAAAAAGAAGAACACTTTCAGGTACAGAGCCTGGAAGTGTTCTTCTTTTTGTAATTTTTTTACTATGAATATCAATACTAAACTGCCGTCTCTTTCCTTTTTGCCAGTTCCTCATGAATTTCATTCATTCTTTCAGGCGTAAGGTCGTAGAATTTCAGGCAAATCACATTTACAATCAGTCCAATCAGGGACAGGCCGTACATTCCGATCACACCGATTGCAAATAGAGAATTGGAATACGGAGTGTCAACCGTTGGAAGCGCCTCCTTAAATCCAATCATGGCGCATAAAATTGCCACGATTGTCGGCCCGATTGATGAAATAACTTTATCCGCCAGGTTGAAAACAGCGCCGATCGTTCCGGGACAGTATTTCCCGCTACGGTAATATTCATAGTCAATCACGTCAGCCAGCATCGGATTTAAGGAATTGGAACCCACCAGACTCAGACCTTTCATCACACACCAGAGCACCAGATATCCGATGGTAAAAAAGGACCAGCCGGCAAAGCCTTCATAACCGGGGAAATTAAGTGTCCGCGGATCTCCAACCAGCCAAAGAAGGATGCTTAAGGTACTGACGATGATTCCTCCCCAGCTGGAAAACCACAGAGAACGTTTGGCCCCGAATTTTCTTCCCACAGCCCCTAATCCCAGTAAAATCATAAGAATCGAGGGGATCATGGTATAGGAGTTGGCGGCTGAACTCAGTTTTGAATTTCCAGCAACGATTGCAAACATAATGACGACAACGGTTGCATTGCTCTGCAGGGTGGTCGCCAGTTTGTCGGTTCCTGCGGACAGTACGAGCATCTGCATTGGACGGTTATTTTTGAGCAGAGCCAGGGCATCTCTGAAATTAAATTTCTCTTTTTTGCCTCCCTCTTCCTCTCTTTTCACATCTTTCCCATGAAATGCAATCAGGGCGGTTACCGTACAGAGCAGAGAAATGATCGAAATCACCGACAGTAATTTTTTGAAAAATTCGATAGTAAATCCTTTCGTCATCGGCATAATACGCGAGAATACGAGAATCGGCACCGAACTGTATAAAACTGTCAGAAAAATTCCATTTATCAAACCGTATGTAACCCGCTGTTTTGAGTCGTCTGTCATCAGCTGAGCTGTGGCGCGCAGACCGCAGGCGTGCATCGTTGAGAAAAGGACAAAGACTAAATAGATGATAATGAAAATCACTTTTCTGCTGTTTC
>CAUEKH010000234.1 GCA_959018155.1 uncultured Hungatella sp. | reverse complement strand
GCGCCGCCAAAAAATGGCGGAATAATGAGCGGCAGGAAGGTTCCCACCCAGCCCAGCTTATTAAAGATAATGTACTGCGGAATCATGATAACCTGGAATGGCAGCATCATCGTGACCAGCATACAGATAAACCAGAAATTTCTTCCTTTAAACCGGAGTCTTGCAAACCCGAAGGCAATAAATGCCGAGGAAAATACGGAACCAATCGTTCCAACGACCGACAGGAAGAAGGAATTCTTGAAAAATGTTGTAAAACTGATTTTAGCAAATCCCTTCCAGCCATTGGTGTAATTTTCAAAATGGAACTGTTCCGGAACCAGGCTCTTCGCATTGTTAAAAATCTCATTGTTGGCTTTAAAGGAACTCATCACCATCCAGAGCAGAGGGTAAATCATCACGAAGCCGATAGCCAGAACTGCCACAACAAAGATAAAATGTCCCAGCGTTCTTTTAGTTTTTGTACCCATTTCCACTACTCCTCCTTCGATTCATTATAGACCCATTTGGTAGATGATTTGAAGATAAGCGCCGTCATAATTCCGATCACCAGCAGCATAAACCATGCCATAGCGCTGGCGTAACCCATTTCATGGAACTCAAAGGCGCGCTGATACTGGTAGACACAGTAGAACCTGGTGGAGTCTCTGGGACCGCCGTTAGTGATAACGAAACTCTGTGTAAATGCCATAAACGCGTTGATGGTCTGCTGAACCAGGTTAAAGAACAGCACCGGAGTCAACATCGGTAAGGTGATGCTGAAAAACTGTCTCGGCTTCGAGCAGCCGTCCACCGTGGCCGCCTCATAGAGACTCGTCGGAATCTGTTTCAAGCCGGCTAAAAAGATTAACATGGAAGAACCGAACTGCCACACCGCCAGGATAATCAGCGTCCAGATAGCCGTATCCTTCCGGCCCAGCCAGGCGATATCTCCAGGAAGACCGAAGGCGCTTAAAATTGAGTTGATAACACCGTCGCTGGCAAAGAGACGTCTCCAGAGAACCGCCACCGCGATACTTCCGCCCATGATGGAAGGCAGATAATAGACACCTCTCATAAATCCCGTAAATCTCGTATTTTTCATAAACAGCATGGCTACCGCAAGCGCCATAACCAGTTTTAACGGCACAGATACAATCGCGTAAAAGAAGGTAACGCCAAATGTCTTCCATACCTTTGCGTCATCCGTAAACATCCGGACGTAATTATCAATCCCGATAAACTTGGCTGTTCCCAGCACATCATACTCGGTAAAGGATAAATATAAAGAAATCAGTATCGGTATCGCGGAAAATGCCAGGAAACCGATAATAAATGGCAGAATAAACACGTAACCTGCCACACTCTCCTTGTTCAGTGTGGCAGATAAACTCATTTTATTTTTACTCATGTCGACACCTCCAGGTTGACATAACATTAACTTTCGGGGAAAATGGTAATCTGTGCGTTTCCGTGCAGCTTACCTTTGGCGTAACCGGTATACTTTGTACACAGTTCTCGCCTGTTTATGGGAAACGATAACCTGCACGACCCGCGAACAGATCACCGTTTTCAACGATAACCTGCACACTCCGCGCACAGGTCACCGTCTTCAATAAAAGGGCCGGACATTCATCCGGCCCTGATTCCATTGGCACTGAATTTACGAATCACAAACCGCCAGCCTGCGGATTATGACTCCGCGCCTTTTTTCAGCAGTTCCGTAGCCTTCTCATAGAATTCATGAGCTGCATCTTCAGGAGAAATCTCATCATAGCGCACCATATCAGCCAATTCACTGATAGTCTTGCCAATCTCGGCTGCTGCCGGAGGGAATGGCGGGTCGATTGGAGCCGCTACCTTGGCAACTTCATTGACATACGCATTAATATTTGCTGTCACCTCATCCACAACCGGGCTGATAGCCTCTGCAACCACGCTGGAGATCGGCACGCCGCGCTCGCCCTTTAAAGCTTCTCTGTTTGCTTCTTCAGAGTTGGTTAAATAGTTGATAACATCTGCCGCAATTTCCGGATTCTTGGAATCCTTGGTAATGCTGTAGAACATGGACGGTTTTAAGAATAATGTCTGCTGTACTGCATTTGCCTCGGTCGGATACATGTAAATCTTGTAATTGATACCTTCCTCACACTGGTTGATCGTATTTACAATCATGTTGGAGTTTGTGAAGGAACACCACTCTTTTCCGGCTGCAAACATGCTCTGCTGATTTGTGGAAGCCTCTGCCATCGCCTCCGGAGATACGTGGAAACCGGCATCCAGGGTATCCTTTAACATGGTGTAATAGCGCAGCGCTACTGTTTCATCAGGCATTGCCAGTGCGTCGCCTTCTTTGTTGTACAGTGTCTGACCAACGGCGCGGGCTATATGCAGCATGGACTGCTCATCATTTGACGGAATCTCAATCTGCATTCCGGTCTTCTCATAAATAACCTTTGCCGCGTCAAACAGTTCCTCATACGTTGGCTGCATCGGAAGTGTTACCCCTGTCTCCTTCAGCACATCTTCATTTACAAGGAGAGCTTTCGTATTCATGCCGGAGCAGATTCCGTAAATATCACCGTTCACTTCGCCACTCTTTAAAATACTGTCGGAAATATTCGTTGTATCAATGGCACCGCTGTCTATGTACTGTTTCAGCCCGATTAACTGGCCTTTTTCCGCGTACTGGCTGATATAGCCGTAGTCCATCTGGATAATATCCGGTAAGTTTCCTCCAGCCGCCTGTGTTGCCAGCTTGTCCCAGTAACCGTTCCAGTCGGAGAACTCTACTTCGAATTTCACGTCCGGATGCTCTGCCTCATACATTTCCAAAGCCTTTACGGTTCCGTCGTTACGTGTCTGGTTTCCCCACCAGCATACGCGGATTACTGTCTCGCCGCCGGAAGCTTTCTTTTCTTCTTTTCCTGCGGCAGTGGTGGCTGCTGCTTCTGCAGTTGTCTGCCCGCCTTCCGTTGTACTTGCTGAATCTGCCTTGTTGGAACCACAGCCTGTCATAACTGTCATGGCCATTGCCGCTGCCATCATGGCTGCTGCTGTTTTCTTCATCACTGATTTCTTTCTCACGATACATTCCTCCTGTTTGACATCAATTCCATTTTCATTTACAATTTCTTTTCAGGTAAGCGGGCCTGGCGCCTGTCTGACAGATTCGGCTGACCCGCTGCTTCTCTGGAATAAAAGCGGCCGCTTTCATTGACTGTTTTGATTATATCAGTTTCATTTGCACATTTTAATTAAAAAAGCTTACTTCTCATGTGTAAAAATGTTACTTTTCACCTGTTTTATCTGTTCTTTTTCTTAATTAATGGTAAAATATAGACAAGTTAAATTTACGTTCATCCACGAAAGGAGACGCCATGAACAAGGGCTTCCTGCAATCACTCATAACTCATATCAATCATCTTTTTAACAATATGAAGTTAAAACGGAAACTCATTCTGATTATCGCCGTAGTATCAGCCACGATCAGCATTTTCACGGGATTCGGGTTCAGCTACGTCATCAGCCAGTACAACCGGCTGCTTTACAATCAGACCGCCAACTCTCTCTCCTTCTTTTCAGACGAGCTGACGTATCAGCTGGAAAGCATCGAGTCCGTCTCCTCCTACATCGGCCTCGACTCCACCTTCCAGGAAAACTTAAATACCTACAACACACTGCCTCACTCTGAACTATTGGCCCAGAAAGCCAGGACAGGGATGACCGACATGTTCAACCGGTATTATACCCCGGATATGATACATATTACAATTCTGACTGAAAATGGCACCGCCCTCTGGTGGGGAAAAAGCGCCCTGCATGAGACGGAAAAAAACAAAGAATCACTTTTAAAGGAATGTGACGAGGCAGAAGGGCAGGCCGTATGGCGTTCCACCACGGACGGTTCCGGAATCCTCTGCGCCAGAAAAATCCTGCAGGTCAAAAACCTGAGTTTGAAACCGATGGGATATCTAATCATTGAAATGGATTTAAACAGGATCATAGACCGTCTCTCCCAGTCGAGATACGCCGGCGGCCAGCAGTTTCAAATCTTCATCAGTGCAAAAGACCGCCTTATCTATCCGGCCGACAATGAGAGTTACACCGCCCTTTATAAAGCCCTGTATTCCGCGGGAAGTTCATACGCAATCAAGAATGTGGCGGGAAGCCGGATGTTCATCACCTACGCGAAGCTTCCACTCCGCTCGGCAGACTGGAACATCTCCCTGGCGGTGCCCTACGACAATATTTTCCACTCCTTAAACCGCCTTGTACCGGTATTTATCCTCTCCTTAATCACCGCGGTTTTAATTGCCTCCGCCCTGGCCGGAAATATTGTATCTAACATTTCCAAACAGTTCCATCTCCTGATGGGAAAGATGGAACGCGTGAGGCAGGAAGGCGTCATGGGAGAATCAGCCGGGGCAAACCTTACGGTAAAGCCGTTCCGGGTTGTGGAAACGAAAAAGGCTGGCGAAATGTCACAGAGTGCGGAGGTCTCGCAAGAAGCCGGGACGTCCCAGTCCACAGATTTCTCTCTCCTCACGACGAGTCAGGACGAGATGACCGTATTAAACTCCTATTTCGATCAGATGGTCGTAGAGTTAAAAAAGCTGATTGAAGAGAGTTACGTCAAGGAACTTCTCATCACCCAGGCGGAGCTGAAATCGCTGGAACAGCAGGTTAACCCCCATTTCCTGTATAACACGCTCAACTCCATCAACTGGCTGGCCAAGAAAGCCGGGGCAAAGGATATCTCCGTGATTGCCGAGTCCCTGGGAAATATGCTTCAGAATACACTCAGCAGCAAACAGACCGTCATCACGCTGGAAAAGGAGTTGGAAATCGTCTCCAGCTACGTGAAAATCCAGCAGATTCGCTTTGACGATCTGGTGGTGGAATACGACATTGACTCTTCCGTTTTACAGGCGGAGATTCCCAAGATGACCATCCAGCCACTCGTTGAAAATGGCATTCTCCACTCCCAGGAGGAGCCGCAGGATGAGTACACGATCCGCCTCTCTATCCAAAGACAGCCCGATTCCGGAG
>CAUEKH010000233.1 GCA_959018155.1 uncultured Hungatella sp. | reverse complement strand
GAGCGCGACCTTGCCAAGGTCGAGGCCGCGGGTTCGAGTCCCGTCTCGCGCTCTTACTAATTAATGAGAAGTCTTGATTCTACAGGGCTTCTTATTTTTTTGCGAAAGCATGATCTGATTACCTGTGATTACTTTTTATCTGCGAAGTGCAGATTCTACAATTATTTTACAAGCAGGAGGCAGGAAAAATGGAATTACGTCTGGAACCATTGACATTAAAGGACGCAGATGAGGTATTTGCCCTCACCTCGAATCCGGAGGTAGCGCGTTATATGAGGTTTGATACTCAGCGGTCGAGAGAAGAGGCCGAAGAGCTGATACGCGGGTATACGGAGAAAGGCAGCTTCGGTTATCGGATCATGTCCGATGACAGGAAAGAGATGATGGGAGTGGCGGCGTTGAAATCCGGAGACAAAGAGGGAGAGTATTCCATCTCGATTTTCATGGCGCCGCAGTACTGGAATCAGGGGTATTCCACGCGGGTGGTGGGAAAACTGATTGAGACTGCCAGGGAAAAGAATATCCAATGTCTGAGCGCCTATATTGTGGAGGAGAATACCGGATCCAGAAAGATTATGGAGAAATGGGGATTTGAGGTGGAACAGATCCTTCATTTTGAGGATATGACATCAGGACTGTATGTGTATCGGCTTTTACTGGAAAATATATCATAATAGGAAAGTATGGTGCTTTTACAGATATTTACAGGCGGGGAAATTTAATTTACAGATTTTTCAGGGGACGACATTGACTTCCTCTAATAAAGATATTAAAATAAAAATATTATTTATCAGGGGGAAATTGCGTATGAAGAGAAAACGTATTCTGGCAGCTGCGCTGTCTGCTGTACTGGCTTTTACCAGTGTGGCATGGGCTGATATTCCTGAGAGGGAGTACTCAGCAAAAAAACTGAGTGGCACGATTGTGGAAGCGGGGGCCGGAGGAGGAGTTCGGGACGCTGGAAAGAACATTCCGCAAAAGACAAAACCAACGAAGGCTACGCCATCAGAACTTTCGGATGGAAAAAGAGAAGCGACCCCATCGAAGGCCATACTTTTTACCGAGTCGGAAGAAGCTGAACTTTCAATGGCTGATGGAAAAAATGAGGTCCAGATTTTCGATTCATTTGAAATAATAATTACTCCGAAAAATCTGGCTGGAGGTTATTATTATTTAGAGAAAAAAGAGGCGGACTCAGAGTTTATAAGGCTGTCCGGCAAATGGATAGATAGTGACGATTCAACAGTGACTGTTGAAATTGGTGGACGCGCTATAACTTCACCGGGAGAGTTGCAGTATCGCCTGACTGACAGGAACGGGGAAGTAATCAGTAATGTGCTATCAATCCAGGTAAAAAAACGTCAGAAGATGAAGCTGAGTTTCAAAAAACAGATGCTGGTAAAGCCGTATGGTTCGGAAGACCGGGTTTTTAAGACTATGTATTCTTCAACCTTCGATGCCTATGACGCAGAGACAGGCGAAGTGCTGGAAACATCAAACCTGAATAATTTTACATATACAAGGCAGCCCGGAGAAGAACCCGGATCGTATGAGGTGACAGCGCTCAGTTCAGATGAGTGTGATTCCATTGAACTGGTACCCGGGGAGTTCTCTGCCTTCGTTATAACAAAGGCGAATAAATCCCTGCCAAAGAAGAAAGAGGTAAAGCTTGCAGCCACCGGTACAGAGAAAAAACTGAATATTCCGGAACTTTATGGTTTAAAAGATCAGGCTGTTCCATCGAAGATCACATTAGGCGAGATTAATGAGGAGTTCAAGTCTTATTTTTCTTCTTTGCCGGTTGTAGATGGAATGACCATAAAGTTTACATTAAAGCCATCGGAGGAATCATTTTCCGTCGATATCCCTTTGAAGATGGAGGGAAAATATTATATTTATCCCGATTCCCTGACTGTAACCATTACTTCTGAACCGAAAAAATATGTGGAGTCCAGAACAGAGGAAGAGATCAAGGCTTTTTATTCAGAGCATCCCTTCAGCTTAAGCCGCAGCGACAAGTGGGAGATCACACCGGATATAAACAGGGAAATTCCCGGGAAGCTCAGTGAAGATACCGTGAAAAATGGTCTGAACGCGCTGAACTTTGTCCGTTATATTGCGGGGATCCCTTCTGATGTCACAAGTAATGAAGAATATGAACAGTATGCGCAGGCCGGGACTACTCTCCTGACCAAGGTGAAGAAGCTGACCCATTATCCGAAACAGCCGGCAGGAGTATCGGATGCGTTCTACCAGATGGGAAGAAAGGGAACCTCATCTTCTAATTTGGGCATGGGCTATTCTACGCTCGCAGAAGATATTATTGAAGGGTGGATGGATGACGGCGGTTCTTCCAACATTGATACGGCAGGCCACAGACGCTGGTGCCTCGATCCCAATATGACGCAGACGGGATTTGGCCATAGTGGCGCGTATACGGCAATGTACGCCTTTGATGATAATAATAAGAATGAAACGTATGATTATGATTTTATTCCATGGCCGGCGCAGAACATGCCTCTGGAATATTTCAGCGGTCCATGGATGATTTCCATTAATAAAAAAATTTATTCCCTGACAGGTGATCAGGAAAATCAACTGACCATTACCATGACGAGTAAGAAAAAGGGGAAGACGTATACACTGAATTCATCATGCCAGGATAAATCCGGGAAATATTTCCATGTATCGACGGGAGGTTACGGTTATGGCCCCGCGATTATTTTCCAGCCGGGAGTGACATTTAGTTCGGGAGATGAGGTTACTGTGACACTTACGGGCCTGAAGGATCAATACGGCAATTCTGATCCGATCGAATATACCGTGAAGTTCTTCCGGATGTCATCCGATCACTCCTCCGGCGGAGGCGGTGGTTCGTCTTCTGGCGGAGGCGGCGGTTCGTCCTCCGGAGGCGGATCCTCCTCTGGTGGCGGAGGCGGCGGAGGTGGTTCCTCCTCCGGTGGAAAGAAGACTGGCAGTACTACGGCCGGTGGTCCGGACAAAGGCAAGATGGGAAATGGCGCTCTTCCGGATTACGTCGCAACAGGATCCTGGATCCCGTCCGCTGACGGATTGTGGAAATTCGCTGATGCTGCAGGAAATATTTATATCAATAAATGGGCAGCCATCGAGAATCCATATGCCAACACGGGACTGGGACAGTCACCGTTTGACTGGTTCTTCTTTGACGGCAATGGAAATATGTATACCGGCTGGTACCAGTCAGCCGACGGAAATAAATACTATTTAAATCCCGCTTCCGATGGAACGAGAGGAAAGATGTTTACCGGCTGGGTGTGGATTCCGGATCAGAATGGCGTGAGCAGATGCTATTATTTTAACCCGAATTCAGACGGATACCGGGGACGCCTTCTGACCAATACCGTAGTAGAAGGAAGCCAGGTCAACGGCAATGGGGAATGGGTAGTCAACGGTGTGATACAGACGAAATAGACAGAGTTGTATGAAATACTGGTATCTTTTGTTCCGGTCAGGGCGAAAGATACCGGTATTTTTTTACCGGCTGCTTTCTTGCATTTCCATTTAAATAAAGCTATACTGATAAATAAAAAAGCTTACCAAAAGGAGAAGGCTATGGCACAGGGAAATGTTGTATTCACACCGGAAGACCGTCTGATTCTGGAATCATATAAAACTGTTGTGGAGGGGCTGGCCGAGTATCTGGGGGACGGATATGAACTGGTTCTTCACAGTCTGGAAAATCTTGACCATTCTGTCATAAAAATAATCAATGGGCACTATACTGGAAGAAAAGAGGGCGCGCCGGTGACGGATCTGGCGCTGGCCATGCTGAACCGCATCGAAACCGAGGGACTTTCCGGCCATATCGCTTACTTCACCCACAATAAAAAAGGAGAGCCGTTAAAATCCTCCACCATCACGATCAAAGGGACGAAGGGGAAGGTGATCGGGCTTCTCTGCATCAATTTTTACTTAAATACTTCGGTGGAATCCTTTGTGTCCGGTTTCCAGCCAAAGTCGTGCGAGCGGAACTTTGAGGATGAGAATTACGCGGACAATCCGCAGGAACTTGTAAACCGCGCTGTCACGGCGGCCATTGCGAAGGTGGAGGCGGATCGGACCGTCCTGCCGTCGCTGAAAAAACGTGCTGTGATTGGGCTTCTGGAGGAGGAAGGAATCTTTCAGTTTAAGGACAGCGTCCCCTTCGTGGCCGACATTCTGGGGCTTTCAAGAAATACGGTTTACCTCCATTTACGAAATTTGAGAAAAGAAAATAAATAAAAAATATTTTATTGGTTTTACAATTGACTAAAATATATTTTAGTGTTATAGTGATAGTACAACCAGGGTGGTATTGGCGTAATTTCAGTACCACCCTTTCGTGCATAATAAGGAAAGAGGGATAAGAAAATGGAAAAAGTAGCAACAACAGCAGCACCGGCAGCAATCGGACCGTATTCTCAGGGAATCATCGCCAACGGATTTGTGTTTACATCGGGACAGATTCCGCTTGATCCGGCCACGGGGGCAGTTGCCGCGGGTGGAATCACGGAACAGGCGCATCAGTCCATGAAGAATGTAAAAGCAGTTTTAGAAGAAGCGGGGGCAGATTTGACGACTGTGGTAAAGACGACATGCTTTTTAGCCGATATGGGGGATTTCGGTGCATTTAATGAAGTGTATGCTCAGTATTTTACAGGAAATCCGGCCAGAAGCTGTGTGGCTGTGAAGGATTTACCAAAAGGGGTTTTATGTGAGGTGGAAGCGGTAGCGGTAGTAAAAGCGTAGAGATAAACAGTACAGGAGGGGAAATATATGGATGTAAAACGGAGAATGAATGATCGTTTTAAAGACCTTGAGGGCGGACTTTTCTCAGCTGTGACGAAGGCCGATGTCGGGGAAGGCGTAGGAAACTTCCTGGCAGCCGGCGGGGCAAATATGGCCTGGGCAGACCCGTTCTATCCGAATCCGTCGGTGCCGGAATCTGCAAAGACGGCCATGATGGAGGCGTTAGAGAGCGGTACGGTCAGCCATTACGTCATGCCAATCGTAGATCTGGAACTGAGGAAGCCGCTGGCGGAGCG
>CAUEKH010000232.1 GCA_959018155.1 uncultured Hungatella sp. | reverse complement strand
CTCGGAACTCTATCCGGAGGATTACGATTTTTCCATACTTTTTGATACGGTGGAAAACAGAAAGGCCAGACATCAGATGGAGAAGAGGCACCAGGAGGGGCTGGAAATCCGGAGTGAGGAGTAACGTCAGTAAATCTGGTCAGAGTAGAGGAAGCGGGGGATTCACCGCTATCACAGCGGGTCGGGCTGATATACACGGTTTTATAATCTGATCATGGGATTTTTGACATATACGGACTGTCCACAGGGCTGGAAGGAGATTCTGGCCCTGTGGATCTGGAATACTGAATTTACATTAAAAATGAATAGATTGATGATTTTGAGGTGTATGAGTTTTCTGGTTCGGGCTCTGCATCTGTTGCAGTTGTGATGACCGGCCCTGGCTGCGGGTCTGCTGCGCTGAAAGATTCTGCCCCCGCGCCTGCTGGGGGGACTGGGGGTGAACGGTGGCTTGCGTCTGAGCCTGCACTTGCTGCGCAGCCTGATTTTGCACCTGAGCCTGCACCTGCGTCTGCTCTAAAGTCTGCACCTGTACCCGGTCACCCTCCTGCGCCTGTTGTATTTCCTGCGCCTGTGCCACGGGGGAAGGCGAAAACGGCGAAATCGGCGAAGTTGGTGGAACCGGGATTGACGCCTTGAACTCCGTCAGTGGAGCCGGTTCTGTCAGTTCAGATAGAAGGGACTGGAATATATGTATATGGATTTCCTCATCGGCAATAATCCGGTTTAAAATGGCGCAGATATGGCTGTCCTTAATCCACTGAGTCTGGGCGCGGTATTTGCGAACGGCGTCCTGTTCACTGGCGAGGGCGTTGGAGATGAGGGGAGTGATCCCGGAGAGATACCGATTGCAGTTGGGACTCCAGTAATGCAGCCGCCCCTTCCGGCGACTCCACAGCCGCGGGTCGGTGCCGAGTTTCAGGGCCAGTTCGCCGAAAATATCGAGGTGGTGCATTTCCACAATGCTGATCTTGTGGAAACACTCCGCAATTTCCTGGAAATTTTTCCGGGTAATCAGACTGTTGTAGAAATAGAGGCTGACTGCTGAAATCTCAGAATTGCAGTCGCCGATGTTAGAGAGGATGGCCGAAGCGTACTGTGGGTTCGGCGCGTCCACTTCTACAGGTGGGTAGGGTGCGGTGTCAGAATACAGAATTGATTGAAAGTCCATGATGAATCCTCATTTTTTAGATTTACTTATTCATATATAAGCATCATGGGCGAAAAATATGCGTTCGAAGAGAAAATGCAGGAAATCATGGCAATTGTAAAACAAGGAGGAATTTGATGGAGTTTTCAGAAATTTTAAAAATGTATATTCCATTTAATGAACAGGAGGAGCGGGATAAGGAACTGATGCTGTCCTGGCTTCAGTCAGGCGATGCGGTCTATACGAGAGACTGCCTCACCGCCCATATGACGGCTTCGGCATGGGTGACGAACCAAAGTCATGACAAGGTTCTGATGGCCTATCACCGGATTTATAATTCCTGGGCCTGGTTGGGCGGCCACGCTGATGGAGATACGGATCTGCTCAGGGTCGCTAAGAAGGAGGCAATGGAGGAATCCGGTCTGGAATCCGTAAAGGCTGTGACGGAAAATATCTTTTCCATAGAAGTACTAACCGTAGACGGCCACAGGAAAAATGGGATTTACGTGCCCTCCCATCTCCACCTCAATGCCACATATTTATTAGAAGCCGATGAGACAGCGGCGATTCACGAAAAAGCGGATGAGAACAGGGCGGTAAAATGGTTTCCGTTTGAGGAGGCCCTGGCGGCGTCATCGGAGCCGTGGATGAGGGACTGGATTTATCGGAAATTAGTGGATAAGATGAAGCGCCTGGAAATATGAGCCAAAGCCGTGGATGAGGGAGTCACCCCGTCTTGATAACATATTAACAGAAAATTTACAGAAAATATTCAATTTGCTGTTTTATTTTTCTAGATTATGCTTTATAATAGAACCATCTTATAGATTGGCAGAAAGACGACGAGGTGACAGGTATGAAAATTGTTTATGCAATAGTCAGTTCTGATGATGGAAACCGTGTAACAGATGTATTGAATGAGAACAGCTACAGTGTGACGAGACTGGCTACCACGGGTGGCTTTTTGAAAAAAGGGAATTCTACGCTGTTGATTGGTACAGAAGATGACAAGGTAGACCATGTAATTAATTTAATTAAGGAAACGTGCGGAAAGAGGCAGAAGATTACATGTAACGTTCCGGCCCCCAATATCGCCTCTATCTCGGCTGGATACATGATGATGCCGATGACAGTGGAACTTGGCGGAGCTACGATTTTTGTGACAGATGTGGAACGTTTCGAGAAAATCTGATGAAGAAGGAAGTGGAAGGGATTGCGCGGTGATGCAATCCCTTTTCCAATTGAAGACGGTGACCTGTGCGCGGAGCGTGCAGGTTATCGTTTCTGCCCGGAATTTGGAGGTGTGAAGATGAAAATGGAACGGGAGAAGATAGAGGAACTGGTACGAGAGGCGTATGCGGCCCAGAAATATGCCTACGCGCCGTATTCGGGATTTACAGTGGGGGCGGCTCTCTTAACCGGGAACGGGGAAATTTACAGAGGCTGTAATATAGAGAATGCGTCGTACTCGCCCACGAACTGTGCCGAGCGGACCGCATTTTTCAAAGCGGTGTCAGAGGGGATTACGGATTTTAAGGCGATTGCCATTGTCGGGAACAGGAAAGGGGAAAAAGGCGATTTTTGCCCGCCCTGCGGAGTCTGCCGTCAGGTGATGGCAGAATTCTGCGACCCGGACGAATTTATGATTATTCTCGGAGCGGGCAGTGCGTATGAACTTCATACCCTCCGGGAAATGCTTCCGTACGGATTTACGGGAGCTGACATGGACCAGCAGCAGGCTGGCGGGGAAGGAGAAGGCGGAATATGAGAATGTATGACCTGATTATGAAGAAACGGAACGGGGGCGCTTTGACGGCTGAAGAAATCCATGATATGATTGACGGCTATGTAAATGGCGATATTCCGGATTACCAGATGGCTGCGATGCTGATGGCCATTTATTTTAAAGGCATGGATGACAGGGAGACGGCACTGCTTACCGACGCTGTGGCTCATTCCGGGGATATGGTGGATTTATCACCGATAGAAGGGGTAAAGGTTGACAAACACTCCACCGGCGGAGTGGGAGACAAGACGACGCTGGTTGTCGCGCCGATTGTCGCCGCGTGCGGGGTAAAGGTCGCCAAAATGTCGGGCCGCGGCCTCGGTCATACGGGAGGAACCGTAGATAAAATGGAATCCATCCCGGGAATGAGAACGACACTTTCGGAGCAGGAATTTTTCGATGTGGTGAATTCGGTTGGCTTATCGGTGATTGGCCAGTCCGGAAATCTGGCCCCGGCGGATAAAAAGCTGTATGCCCTCCGGGATGTGACCGCCACGGTTGACAGTATTCCGCTGATTGCCGCGTCTATTATGAGTAAGAAGCTGGCAGCGGGAAATGACTGCATCCTTCTCGATGTGAAGACGGGAAGCGGGGCATTTATGAAGACGCTGGAGGACTCGATTACGCTGGCTCAGAAGATGGCGGCGATTGGGGAACATGCCGGGAAACGGACGATGGCCCTGATAACCAACATGGATATCCCGCTGGGGTATTATATAGGAAACAGCCTGGAGGTTATCGAGGCTGTGGAGACGCTGAAAGGAAACGGGCCGGCCGATTTGACGGAGATCTGTCTGTCCCTTGCTGCCTGTATGCTGTTTCTGGCCGGCAAAGGTTCCATGGAGGAGTGCCGGAACATGGCGGAGGCCGCAGTGGAATCAGGGGCGGCGCTTGACCGCCTGGCCGCCATGGTGGCTGCCCAGGGCGGGGATGCCTCTGTCATCCGCAACACGGATCTGTTTGCCAGAGCGCCATTTTGCCGTGAGGTCAGGGCACAGGTAAGCGGGTATATTCTCCATATGGATACGGAGCGGTGCGGAATCGCCTCCTCCCTTCTGGGCGCGGGCCGGGTGACAAAGGACAGCGCCATTGATTATACGGCTGGTATCATACTGAAAAAGAAAACCGGAGATCGCGTTGAGGCCGGGGAGGTACTGGCAGTCTTATACGCGTCGAAAGAAGAATTATTCGATTCAGCCGAAAAGGAATTTACCGCGGCTGTGACAATCGGCGCTGAGGAACCGGCGGCAGAGCCTCTGGTCTACGCCAGGGTAACAAAAGATATGGTAGTCAGACTGTAAAATGCGGGGTGAAAAATACAGACTGCAAAATGCGGGCTGCAAGCTGAGACAGTTTTTTGTCATCAGACAAGACCTCCGAACTCTTTTCCCACTTTGGACATATAGTATAGTGTAATCAGAGTTTAGGAGGATTTTAATATGAGCTTTAGATATTATCCGATGGGCGGGGGATCATTCGATCTGCCAAATTTCGGTAATCATATATCAGATGAGATGCACAATAATATGGAGTATCCGTCTTCCCAGGTACAGGGTTCCTGTCGGGGACAGCAGGAAAATGGGGAGGCACCGGCAAATTATGGGTTTGACGGCTGCCAGGATGGCCGTCCAGACGGCCGCGGTAACTGCTGTGGCGGAAATTCCGGCAATAACTGCTGCTGCCGGCCGGTTCCGGGTCCTACGGGACCGAGGGGACCACAGGGATTTCCGGGTCTTCCGGGGCCGCAGGGTCCACAGGGGGCACCGGGGCCGAGAGGTCTGCAGGGAGCCACTGGCCCGCAGGGACAGCCGGGAATTCAGGGACCTCAGGGTCTGCAGGGACCGAGAGGATTTCAGGGTGCTACGGGCCCGCAGGGCCCGGCAGGTATCACCGGCGCACAGGGACCTCAGGGAGTAACGGGACTTCAGGGACTGCCTGGCGCAACCGGAGCCACCGGAGCCACGGGCGCATCAGGCGTAGCCGGTCCAACCGGCCCGACGGGAGCCACGGGAGCCACTGGCCCAATCGGCCCGACAGGTATCACGGGTGTAACCGGGGTAACCGGAGCCACGGGCGCAACGGGAGCCACTGCCCCGTCAATATATGCACAACAAGGAAAATGCCGTAACCATGCGGCTTTCA
>CAUEKH010000231.1 GCA_959018155.1 uncultured Hungatella sp. | reverse complement strand
TCAGCATTGATGATGTTTGATCGACATGCAAATTTAAAATATAAGTTTGGAAATCGACATTTCTGGTCGGAGGGATACTACGTAAGCACAGTAGGTTTGAATGTAGACACCATCCGGAAATATATACAAGATCAGGAGAAAGCAGATATTATGCAAGACAAGTTAAGTGTGAAAGAATACGAAGACCCTTTTAAGGGTTAGTCGGTATTACGAAAGCCCTTTTAAGGGCTGCAACGAGTGAAAAGCATAGTGGCTTGAGCAAGCGAAAGCCAGCGCCTTGAGACGCTGGCCTAGCATCAAAGGGTTATACCCGTTCGCCGAGCCACCCGTTTTACGGGTGGCGGCGACTTAATATCGAAAAAGATACAGGCTCAGTAAAAACAGGCAAGACCCCTCTCTGCTGAAAATTTCCCCAAAAAGCAGAAGGGGTCTTAACTTATAGCTTATCTTACTTCCTCACCCCTTCCAACACCATCCGTACACACTTTTCTGTCCCTAAAAGGGCACTGTTGAGTACGAGGTGGTAGTTGGCAGGAGAGCCCCAGACTTCCCCGGTATAGCGCCTGTGGTGAAATGCTCTTTCTCCGTCTTTCTGCTTGATGAAAGCGTCCGCTTTTTCCGGAGCGATGCCGTATTCCTGCTGTGCGCGATGGCGTCTGTGTTCTAAATCGGAGCAGATAAAGACGCGGAGGCAGCCGGGGTAATCTTTTAAGATATAGTCGGCGCACCGGCCAATAATGACACAGGAACCATTTCTGGCAATCTGTTGGATGATACGCTTCTGAGCCTTGTAGAGCCGGTCTGCCTCATTTAAATTTCCGGTATTAAAAAGCCGGGTCTCGAAGGTCCCGTAGCTTTGCGCAGCCCAGTTCCAGGCGGTATCGCGAAGAGAGAGACCTTCTTCTACTGATTCCACGTAATCATCGGATAAACCGCTTTCTCTGGCCTGCATGGCAATCAGTTCTCTGTCATAAAAAGGAATTTTAAGAGCCTCTGCAACTTTCAGGCCGATGTCCCGGCCCCCGCTGCCGTATTCCCTTGCTATTGTGATAATCATATGGTCGGAACTGTCTTCCGGTATCGGAAGTGCTGTTTCCGGGGATTCAGTCTCATCAGCCTGCCTGGATTTTTTCGGACGCATCAGGACAGCGCAAACGACGAGAGAAGTAAATACAATGACAGAAGTTACCAGGAAAGAAGTTTTAATTCCCTCCATATCCCCATGACTTTTGGCTGAGGCTGACATAACGGTGATCAGAAGAGCGCTGATGATGGATCCGCCGACCTGACGCAGCGTATTCATAAGCGCAGTTCCATGAGCGACATATTTCGATTCTACAGAATTGACTGCCCAGGTCTGAAGCGGCTGAAGAAGAGCTACAACGCCGAGCATACGGAACGCATAGATAATTATGATTAACGCAAGCGGTGTTTCCAGGCCGATAAGAGAGAGGCCAAACGTAGCGCCGCCTAAGAGGGCAAGTCCTGCCAGGGAGAGGAGATAAGGGCCTTTCTTGTCCAGTATCCTGCCGCAGACAGGATTTAAAAATGCCAGGAAAAGCGCCCCGGGCAGCAAAACAAGCCCTGAGGTGGTGGCCGAATACTGTCTTAAATTCTGGACGTAGATAGGAAGAAGCGTGGAAACTGACAGCATGGAACCGTAGGCAAAAATAAGCAGGATCGTTCCCAGCGTAAAGTTCTTATTTTCAAAAATTCTTAATTCCAGAAGTGGAGAGGGGAGTTTCAGCTGCCGGATAGCGAACAGCGCGACACAGACCAGTCCAATCAGCAGAGGGCCGACGGTCAGTGGGGAAAGGAGTCCATAATTTCCCTGGTTTGATACACCGACTAAAAGGCCGCAGAAGCCAATCGTTGAAAGAATCACGGAAAGGATATCCAGTTTTCCATCTGAGTGCAATTTCTCATTTGGAAGCTTGATGACAGCCAGGACAATTCCAAAGGCAGCCAGTACACACATGACATAAAAAATAGTCCGCCAGCCAAAGGAATCCGCGATCCAGCCGGCAAAGGTAGGACCGAAAGCCGGCGCAAATCCGGTAGTAAGTCCTACAATCCCCATAATGGCGCCGCGTTCTTCGGGCCGATACAGGCGAAATGCCACAACCTGGGGAAGAGGAAGAAGAATTCCGGCTCCAAGAGCCTGAACCACACGGGCAAGAAGGAGTACAGAGACATTTGGGGAAAATGCGGCTGCCGCACAGCCGACAAAAAACAGGGAAACAGAAACCAGATATAATTGCTTAGATGAGAAATGTTCCATGAGATAACCGGTACACGGGATCATGATTCCCATAACCAGCAGATAACCGGTAGTCAGCCATTGGCCGGTGCCGGCGGTAATGCCGAAATCCGCCATGATTTTGGGAAGTGAAGCAGTCATGACTGTCTGATTTAAGGAACTGATAAATGCCCCGATGATGATGATGCCAATGATCAGTTTCCGATTTTCATAATTATTCTTCAATAAAAAAATCTCCTTTCAAAAGCCGGCAGGCAATCCGTGTGATTGTTTCAGTATCTTCTTTCCAGGCATTCTGCTGCCAGGTGCGGAGTATCTGAAAAGTCAGTCCGGCCAGATAACTTTCCAGATAGGGGAGGTCTTCCTGAGACCGGGATACTTTTTTTGCATAAAGTGAAAATTCATTTCGGAAGAGATATACGTTGTCGATCGCAAAGATATGGGAAAGCTGGTTGTCAAACAGTACAGAGAGCGACTTTTTGTGTTCACTCCAGAAATCAAAATAAGCGGTCAGCATACCGTCCATCGTATCAGGAAGGGTCTGCAGCCCATTGACAAACATGGAAAAAAGTTCATTCATGGAGTACTCCAGAATGTCCTCCTTCTGGCTGAAATTCGTATAAAAGGTCTGTCTCGACAGACCGGCGCTGCTGGTAATATCTTCAATTGTAATATCCTTAAGCGGACGCTCTAAAAGTAAATGGATCAAAGCTTTCGCAAGGGCCTTTCTGGAGCGGAGCGCTGTGGGATTGGTTGTATTTTTATTAATCATCTTTTATCCTCCTGGAATATTATAACATGACGAAAAAAAGTTTTACAAGTGTAAAAGTTTTGAATGGTAAACCGTGACATCTCATGCAGTGTAAATGGCAAGGTTCCATCTTTTTTCTCTTTTCCATCTGGTTTCTCCCCCACAAATTTGTTATAGTTATCAGTAGATACTGCTGTCAGGCGCAAAAATGGAGGAACGTATGTATTACACAACAAATTATTCATCCCCGGTCGGTATGCTTAAACTTGCCTCCGACGGGAAATCGCTGGTTGGCCTGTGGATAGAGGGCCAGAAATATTTCTGTGATACTATAACGGATGAAATGACGGATAAAATGACGGACGAAATGGCGGATAAAATGGCGGACGAAATGATGTCTGGAAAACACCTTGCCGTACTGGAAAATGCGAAGGACTGGCTGGAACGCTACTTTGCCGGAAGCAGGCCGTCTGTCTCTGAATTGCCGCTGGCCCCGGCCGGCGGCAAGTTCCGGCAGGGAGTATGGCAGATTCTCTGCGAGATTCCGTACGGAGAGGTCGTTACATATGGCGATATCGCGAAAAAAATGGCAGAAAAAATGAGCCGGGAAACCATGTCGGCCCAGGCTGTGGGCGGAGCGGTCGGTCACAATCCTGTTTCTATTATCATTCCGTGCCACCGCGTCGTAGGCGCGAGCGGCAGTCTGACCGGATATGCCGGCGGTATCGGGAAAAAGATATGGCTGCTGACCCATGAAGGCGTGGAGGTGAGCCGGTTTACCGTGCCAGAAAAAGGGACCGCTTTGTGAAGATTGTGTGACATTTCCCGTGAAATCCTTTACACCAGCTTACTGCGGTGATATGCTTTGCGTAACTTGAAAACGCAATTTGCTGAAAGGAGATACACGTATGAGAAAAATGGATAAGTTTCTGGAGTTTATGACAGGTCATTTCGATAATTCACGCCAGCTGGAGGAATATGAGAAGATAAATCTGGAAGGATTTCCGAGGGCAGAGCATGTAAATACCGTTTGTAATGACAAAATTACGGGTCTGCCGGCTGACTTTAACGGAGTCTTCGTTCTGGAGGAGAGTTACTATACCACGAATGGCAGGACGAATGCAATGCCGCATCTGTTTCTCTTTACAGAGGTGCCGGAGGGGATTAAACTGACGTCCTATGAGATGCCAAAGGAGTATTCCAAAGATGATTTTACTTACGACAATCTGAAGGAGATCCCTTATGACAGCCTGTTGATTTCGGAAAAATTTACGCCTCTGATCTACCGTGAAGAAAATGGCGAATACAGAGGCGAGAGTGTCAGCATGTTTTCACCTGTCACAAAATTTACGCTGTCTGAAATAATCCGTGAGGACCAGCTGATCGTTTCGGAGACATTTGAGGTAAATGGAAAGAGAACCTTCGGGTACGACTATCCGCTGGTATATTTGAGAGTGCACGAAGCTTAACCGGGCCGTAAAAGCCACTGTAAGAAAAAACACTTGCTCTTTCTCACAAACGATAGTACTATACTTTTATAAAAGCATTTATGAAAGTGGGGCCGTTTTATGGGAAACGACAGGGCAGGAGAGAAGAAGAGGCAGAATAAAGAGCGGATTGCCAGGCATATCCTGCGCAGAAAGATGATTTCCAAGCCGGAACTGGCTTCTGAACTGGGGATCAGTATGCCGACGGTTCTTTTAAATGTGAAGGAACTGACGGAGGCTGGAATCGTGGAAGAGGTGGGGGAGTATGAATCCACTGGCGGAAGAAAAGCGAAGGCGCTGTCGATTGCCGGCCGGGTGAAATTTGCGGTTGGCATTGATATTACGGTCAACCACATCAGTCTCGTTCTTATCGACTTAAAAGGGGAGATTATTTCTCAGAAACGGATCCGGAAATGTTATGAGAATCTACCGGAGTACTATGCGGCGGTGGCTGAGGAACTGGCATTTTTTATTTCAGACAGCGGCGTTGAGAAGGAGAAAATACTGGGTGTCGGCGTATCTCTGCCCGGGATTATTGATAAAGAGCAGGGGAGGCTGGGTCAGTCCCATATTCTGAATGTTA
>CAUEKH010000230.1 GCA_959018155.1 uncultured Hungatella sp. | reverse complement strand
GAAAAATATAAAATTTCCCGGTATGGACGTTCATCCCGCAGGCTCCAGCCCCCCGCGGTTTGCCGTCAGCCACTGTGGTCAGCAGCGCGGTGGCCTCCGTCCGATCCATGATTTTCACACCGAGACGCTTCAACTCTTTTAACAGAGCCGGTTTGAAGGTGGATCCCCAGACGCGGAGGGTGAAGCAGTTCTTATAATCGTAGGCAAACATCAGCTTCGTCGTCTCGTCCCGGAATTCGGCTCCGGCAAATTCATCCTCCGTGTCACGAATTTTTCCGCCAAATGACTCAATGTCCAGAAGGCGGTCATACCCCTCCCGGCACTCGATGTAATGGGCGATCCCGTTGCTGTACCAGTCCTGCTCATTGACGTACGCCTCCGCAATCTCCTCCGGAGTCACCTTAGAACACGGATTGGTGCAGGCGGACTCCCAGTGGTCGAAGCCGGTGCCGGCGGAACCGCTCCGCTCCACCGCCCCCTTTTCAACCAGGACTACGCTCTTTCCCTTCCGGGCGGCCGCGATGGCCGCAAAACAGCCGGACAATCCGCCTCCCAGGACGAGAACGTCACTTTTCACGATTTCTTCTTCCCCGACCTCATTTTCATAAGGCCAGATATATGTCTGTTCCGTCATGATTTTCCTCATTTCCATAATATAAAATTTATAATCTAATCTGGGTTCAAGATTCTTTTTAACGCTCCAGGATTTCGGTATTCCAGAACTGTTTATCTGAATCCTGTTTTCAGATTTCCAGGCACGATACGAAATGCCCCGGAGTCACCTCCACAAGCGGAATCTCCCCCATGCCGCATTGCGGTTTCACAAACGGGCAGCGGGCGGCAAACCGGCATCCCGGCCTGGGATTTACCGGGCTCGTCACCTCGCCCTGGAGAAGTTCCCTGGGCTTATTCCTCGACTCTGCGCTGGGAACCGGGATTGCGGCTAAAAGCGCTTTCGTGTAAGGATGGAGGGGATTTGAGAACAGTTCATCCGCCTTCGCCCGCTCCACGCATTTTCCGAGATACATCACCATAATCTCGTCGGAAATATGGCGCACCACCGATAAATCGTGGGTGATAAAAAGATAGGTTAAATCCATCTGTTCCTGTAAATCCATAAGAAGATTGAGTATCTGCGCCTGGATGGACACATCCAGGGCGGAAACCGGCTCGTCACACACCACAAAGACCGGGTCTAGGATTAAGGCTCTGGCAATTCCGATTCTCTGTCTCCGCCCTCCGTCCAGTTCATGAGGGTACGCGGTGGCAAGCCGTTCAGCCAGACCGACCGTCTCCATCATTTTTCTGACTCTCAAATCGATCTCATGCCTGTCTTTGCAGATTTTGTTGACTATCAGCGGCTCGGCAATGAGCTGCCTGACGTTCATCCTTCCATTTAAGCTGGAATACGGATCCTGGAATATCATCTGCATCTTCGGCCGTACCTTCTTAAATTCTTTTCTGCCAAGCTTCGCCACATCGCTGCCGTCAAACAGGATCTCTCCCTCAGTGGGCTCGTCGAGACAGAGGATCGTCCCGCCAAGCGTGGATTTGCCGCAGCCCGACTCCCCCACCACGCCGTGGGTCTTTCCCTTCTCGATTTGGAAACTCACGTCATCCACCGCATGAAGCATACCGCCGGGGGTGCTGAAATATTTCTTTAAATGTCTTACATCCAACAGTATCTCTGACATTATTTTTCCTCCTTGCCCGTAAGCCGGTTCTTCTGCCCGTTTCCGCTTATCTCTTCGGAATACAGATGGCAGCGGATCAAATGGCCGCCCTCCTCGTATACCGGCGGTTCCATTTTTTTACAAATCTCCATACATTTCGTGCATCTGGGAGAAAATTTGCACCCTTCCGGCAGATTGGTGGGATCCGGCAGCAGCCCCTCGATGGGATGAAGCCGTCTCGTATGGCCGGTCAGGCTTGGAATCGAGGCAAAAAGCCCGTCGGTATAGGGATGGTGCGCCTTATCGGAGAAGATATCCGCCAGCGTGCCGTACTCTACAATCTCCCCGGCATACATGATCGCCACATTGTCGCACGTCTCGGCCACCACGCCTAAATCATGGGTGATCATGATCACGGAGGTGCCGTATTTTCTCTGAAGTTCGCAGATCATGCTGAGAATCTGCGCCTGGATGGTCACGTCCAGCGCCGTGGTAGGCTCATCCGCAATCAGAAGAAGAGGGTTGCAGACAAGGGCGATGGCAATGACGACGCGCTGTCTCATGCCGCCGGAAAACTGGTGGGGATATTCATGCTTCCGCTCCTTCGGGATTCCCACCATTTCCAGTGTCTCATCCACCTTTTTCTCGATTTCCTTCTGGGACGACTGGGTCGGATTATGTAAGAGAAGCGCCTCGGCAATCTGATCTCCCACCGTCAGGACGGGATTTAAGGCCGTCATCGGCTCCTGAAATATCATGGAAATCTTCTCTCCGCGGATTTTCTCCATCTCTTTATCCGTGAGAGACGTCAGATCCTTTCCTTCAAACCGGATGGAACCCTCCGTAATCTTAGCGGTCCGCTCCGGCAGCAGCTTTAAGACAGAAAGGGCGGTCGTCGTCTTTCCGGCTCCCGTCTCTCCCACAAGCCCCAGAGTCTTTCCTTTTTCGATGGAAAAGCTGATTCCATTGACGGCGCGGACCGTCTCAAAATCCGTCCTGTAAATGACGGATAAATGGTCAACCTGCAATACTGTATCCTTCATCATTCCGCTTACCTCCTAATCCTTAAGCTTCGGGTCCAGGGCGTCGGTCAAGCCGTCTCCCACCAGATTAAAGGAGAGCGAGGCGAGTATGATAAAAATGCCCGGGAAAAACAGCAGATACGGGGATGTGAACATATATTTCTGCGCATCCGATAAAAGAGCGCCCCACTCCGGAGACGGGGGCTGGATTCCCATACCGATAAAGCTTAAGCCGGCGGCGGAAAGAATCATTCCCGAGATTCCCATGGTTGTGTTGACAATAATAGGCCCCATGGCGTTTGGCAGCACATACCGGAAAATAATCCGGAAATTTGAAGTCCCGTACGATTTCGCGGCCCTGATATAGTCCTGTTCCGCCACGGTCAGAACGACCGAACGGATCAGCCTTACATTTCCCGGAATACAGGAGACCGTGATCGCGATGATCAGATTTTTTAAATTCGTCCCCAGTGCCGCCACCACGGCCAGGGACAGGAGGATGGGCGGGACGCACATGAAGACATCCACAATCCTGCAGATAACATTGTCCACCATACCACCGAAATAGCCGGCGCTGGCGCCCAGGACTGCTCCGGCCACCAGGGCCATCAAGCTGGTCGCCACGCCGATGAACAGGGAGTATCTGGAACCGTGCACCACTCTGGCAAATAAGTCCCTCCCGTATTCATCTGTCCCGAATAAATGGCCCGGACCAGGCCACAGAAGGCGGTCCGCCCCTGCCTGCTCAATACATTTGGAATACGGCGTAATCATATCCGCAAACACAGCCAGCGCCACGATGAAGATAAGGATTGCAAGGCCAATCATGGCCGCTTTATTTTTCTTATAGCGCCACCAGATTTCTGAGAGCTGCGAGTTGTTTTTCTTTTTCCCTTTAGCCACGGCCTTTTCCTCCACTCCTGTATTTTGCTTTGATTCTCGGGTCGATAAACGCATAGAGTACATCGACGAGAAGAATAATCAGGGAAAACAGCACTGCGAGAAACAGCGTTGACCCCATAACAACCGGGATATCCTTCTGGCGGATAGCCGTGGTAATGAGCGTTCCCATGCCGGGCATGGCAAATACCGTCTCCGCGATAATCGCGCCTCCCAAAGATGCGCCGAAGCTGGTTCCTAAGGAGGTGACAACCGGAAGCAGTGCATTTCTCAGCGCGTGTTTCCAGATAATCCGTTTCTCCGACGCGCCCTTTGCCTTTGCCGTCCTGATGTATTCCTGCCTCACCGTCTCCAGCATGGCAGACCGGGTAAGCCGCAGAAGGCTGGCCGCGGACCCCATGGAAATGGTGATCGTCGGCAGAATAAAATGTCTTAAGCTGGCTGCGCCGTAGGAGGGAAGCAGTCCCAAATGGAGAGCGAAAATAAGCATCAGCATCAGTCCCAGCCAGAATCCCGGCACCGATGCGAAGACGAGAGCCGTAATGACGCAGACGTGGTCCAGCACAGAATACTGACGCACCGCAGAGATAATCCCCAGACTCACTCCGATCACCGCAGATAAGGAAATGGAGAGCACCGTCAGCACAAACGTATTGGGGAATCTGGCAACGATATCATTTACCACCGGTTCGCGGCTCTGATAGGAAGTCCCCAAATCAAAATGGAACACGATATCGCCGATATAGTTAAAAAAACGGATTAAAAAGGGCCTGTCATAGCCAAACTGGGCGTTCAGCGCCGCCACGTCCTTCGGATCCGCGGTAATTCCCAATATAATCGACCCCGGATCCCCCGGAGTCATGGAGAGGATCCCAAATACCAGAAACGCCACTCCAAACAGGACGGGAATCATGTAGAGAAGCCTCTTTATCACGTATTTACCCATGGAAATACTCCTTTCAAATTCACTGATACATCACGATGGCCGGCGCGATCCGGATTTCCGGCGGCCTGCCAGCTTGCAGCTTTCGTTCCGGATTTCTGGCGGCCAGTCAGCCTGCAGCATTCGTTCCGGATTTCTGGCGTCCAGCCGGCCTGCAGCTTTCGTTCCGGATTTCCGGCGGCCTGCCAGCTTGCAGCTTTCGTTCCGTTTTTTTGCCCGGACACAGCAGTTCCCTGTCCCGCGGCGGGAGACGGCCTGGAAAAGAGACCGTCTCTGACACAGGGCAGGGAATCGCAGCCCCCTACCAGGAGAAATCGTAGATAGAATACAGAGCCTCAAATGGGAACTCCGGACACTTTAACTTAGAATCGTAAGCATAGAGTGTCAGCGGGTTGCAAAGCACCGCGTAAATCGCCTCATCCTGCGCCTTGGTGAGGATCTCGTCGAACAGCTTTGCCCTGGCTTCCTTGTCATTTTCCACTCTGGCCTTTGCAAACAGTTCATCCATCTTCGGGTCAGAATATCTGGCATTGTTCGCCATGCCGATGAAATCTGTCACAAATGCCATTTCCAGCATCTGGCTGTCC
>CAUEKH010000229.1 GCA_959018155.1 uncultured Hungatella sp. | reverse complement strand
GGGTTGCATATGAAGGTCGGAACGCAGTACAAGAATCACAGTATGCCATCACATGTGTCAACACACGTGACCGTATAATGAATCCGATACGGCAAAATCCGCCTCAATGATGGGCATATCCGTCGTTAAAACGGTGTATTCCTGCTCCACCACCTTCTTCATCGCCACAACGTCAAGCAGAGCCGACTCCGCCATGATAAAGCAGTCCGAATCCGTTAAAGAGGCCACCGCCAGGGTATTCATATTTCCCATCACCGTCACCCAGGCGCATCCGGCCGGCGCGCGCCCCATAGCAATACTGAGCAAATCACAGCAGAACGGCTTCGTAATCTCCCGCTCTGGATTCTCCCCCACATTCACAACCGCAAAAAGGCCGCTGTCTATCAGTTCCTGAACTGTCATACCTTTACTCCTTTATCTGTTTCTCGTCTTTTTCCTTCTCGTCCATCCCGTCTAACAGCGACATTTCATCAGAAATCCGCTGGATATACTCGGTCATGACCTTTAACATCTCATACCCTTCCGCATTTCCCGCTGAAATATCATCTGCCAGGATCGAGACTTCCTCCGACAGCTTATGCAAGTTTTCCCTCAGGTAATAGACGCAGTCTGACTCCACGGCTTCCCCGCGCACAATATCCTCGGCCAGCGCCTTGCACGTCGGCGCGCCGCAGGAACCGCAGTCCAGCCCCGGCAGCTTCTTACAGAGGCGTTCTACCTGATTCAGCCTGGAGAAACTCTCCATCATGGTATTTCCCAGGTTGAAGACCGGCTCGTACTCCACTTCCTTCGTCCATCTCACCGTCTGCTCCGCGCCGCCCTCAATATGGCTTCTGGCAACCGGCATGTATTTGCGGAGACGTTTTAATTTGACCTCCGCCACGTACGGGTTCTCCACGGTCAGCACACCGCCGACACAGCCGCCGTTGCAGGCGTTTAACTCCACAAATTTTAAATTGGTAAACTTCTGATCTTCCATATCCTCCAGCACCCGGATCACATTTTCAATTCCGTCGGCTGCCAGGTAATCTTCCGTAAACAGGCCGCTGGCCTCGCCGCCGCTTCTTCCCCAGCTGACGCCGATCTTTCCGGAGGTGCCGATCTCCGGCGGATCCTCTCCAACTGCCTTCATGCAGGATAAGAGCTGCGGATAGACTTCCTTGATTGCCAGGACGCGATCCACCTCACTGTGATCCGTGCCGAGAGGTGATTTTACGTACGTCACCTTCGACGGACAGGGCGAAATAAAAATAATCCCTATCTTCTCTCTCGGAAGCCCCGTCTCCTTCATCGCCTTCTTCGCCGCCATGATGGCCGCCACCTCCACCGGAGGATTTAACGGCAGAAGGTTCGGGATCAGATTCGGGAACCTGACACGAATCAGCCGGACCACCGACGGGCAGGCCGTGCTGATGGCAGGCAGCCGGTCAGGGTACTCACTGATATATTCCCTTGTGGCCTCAGAGACGATCTCTGCGGCAGCGCTTACTTCAAATACATCGTGGAAGCCCATCATCAGAAGGGCGTTCAGCACGATATTCACATCATCCAGATTATTGAACTGACTGTAAAGCGACGGCGCCGGAAGCGCCACCGTATATTCAAACTGTTTTAACACGTCCAGCTTGTCATAGGTTGCGTGTTTCGCATGATGCGGACACACCCGGATGCACTCTCCGCAGTCAATACAGAACTTGCTGTTAATCTGTGCTTTGCCGTTCCGCACACGGATGGCTTCCGTGGGACACCGCTTGATGCAGTTAATACAGCCCATGCAAAGTTCCGGATCCAGCCTTACGGAATGGTAAAATTTATCCAAACCATCACCCCATTTCCCCGATTTTCCTTATATTATACGCGTCCTGTCTCCACGCGCCTTTACTGGATATTCACAACCATACGAATGGTGGTCCCCACCCCCAGTTTCGTATCGATCTCCATTGAATCTGTATATTTTTTCATATTGGGAAGGCCCATGCCCGCTCCAAATCCCAGGGAACGAACCTCATCGGGTGCCGTAGAGTACCCGGCCTGCATCGCCAGAGCCACATCAGGAATTCCCGGCCCCACATCGGCCAGGATCATCTCAATCATCTGCGGCGTGATATTCACCGTGATCTCTCCGCCCTTTGCGTGGATCACCATGTTGATTTCTCCTTCATACATGGCGATAGCCACTTTTCTGACAGCATCGGGGCTGACCCCCATCTGCTTTAGCTTTCCCTTCACATCGCTGCTCGCCTCGCCGGCCCTCGTAAAATCCTCCGGCGAAATGTGATAAGTCAGTGTGATAACGTCATCCATCAGATCGCACCTCCATGAAGCCCTGCCGCGTAAAGCATTCCGCAGGCAGAGAACATCCGGTGTCCCGTTGCCAGGACAATTAAATTTCTCTCCCTCGCCATCTCCAGCATAGCCTCATCGGGCTTCTTCCCCCTCACAAATATCAGACATACGATATCCAGCATCTCGGCAGTACGGATAACCTGGGGATTGCACAGCCCCGTAAGCAATACGGAATGATCCTTGGAAAACGCCAGCACATCGCTCATCATATCGGAACCGCAGGCACTCCTTACCTCACAGTCGAGATGATCTTCCCCGACCAGCACCCTGGCCCCCAGAATATCCCTTACATCTTTTACAGTCATAATGCCACTCTCCTTCGCCCTGAATTCTTACACGCTCTCTGTGTCTTTGCTGGCACACAGATATAATTTGATTATAATGAGTTTTGACTGGAATGGGAAGAGTTTTAGGCACTTTATTTTATTTTTACTGTAAATTCTCCATCATTTTGTTACAGTTAGACAACATATGACCACAAACTATTGTAACAACCTGCTAAAGTATGGTATACTAAATTAATTATATATTTATGAAATCACCAATTAACAAGGAGATTACGTCTATGCGGGCATGGGAAAAACTGAGTATTTTTTTATTATGCGCAACACTTTTATGCGGATGTTCCGCGCAGAAACACGGACAGATTGAGACGGAGGAACCGAAAGATACTTCAAAGGTTCATTTAACCATGTTCGGATTTAAGGTGGGGGCAGAGCAGATTCTGTCAATTGAATCAGTTCTGAATGATTTTATGAAAAAAAATCCCGATATTTCCATTACTTATGAGGGGCTTTCCAACCAGGACGGATATCTTGACGTTCTCTACAACCGCCTGGAATCAGGGACTGCTGACGACATTTTTATGCTGAATCCCAATGCCTTTGCAGAAATGGACAGACGGGGGTATATTGGCAGTAAAATATTCGATTTATCGTCCACAGACAATATCTCCAATTATAATGACACGATTCAGCAGCTGATCCATATGGGAGACCAGGTTCCTGGGGTTCCGCTGGCTATGGGGTCTTACGGTATCTTTGTAAATGTCGATAAGCTCAATGAATATGGCCTTTCTATCCCTGTCACTCTGGACGAATTTTTAAACTGCTGCAGCACAATCCGCAGCCAGGGAGAGATCCCCATTGCCGCCAGTCTGAAGGATGAAGGGTACGCTGCCAAAATCATTGCCCTTGGCCGTTTTCTGGCTGTCCACGATTTAGAGGACAACAGGACGCTTGATTATGATGCGTATAATAATGGAAGCCTTTCCCTGGGAGAAGACCTTCGTGAAGGTTTCCAGCTTATAGATACGTTCTGCCAGGAAGGATACTGGGACACAGAAAAAGCACTGACGATTCCGGCATGGACCAGCGAGGTAAACGATTTCACCGACGGCTCCCACGCCTTTCTCCTGGGTGCAAGCTGGTCTTTAAGCCAGATATGGAAGGGAGATCCGTCCTTCCACTATGAATTTGTCGCGCTTCCTCTTGGCACGGAAAATAATCTGGCCATTATTAAAGCTTCCCTTCCCATATGTGTAAACGCAAAAAGCGCTCACTTAAAGGAGGCTCTTCAATTTATTGACTTTGTGTCTGAACCTGAGGTGGTAGATCTGTTCACAAATCTTGGGGTGGCTTTAAGTCCCTTAAAGAACGGTAAATCCTCAGTGGATGATCTCAATAATATTTCACAGACCGTCTCCCAGGGACGCGCCTCCTCAGCGGCAGACCCCCGTCTCCATCTCGATTTGGAGACAACAGCAGGAAAGCTCTGTGCGCAGATTGCCCAGGGAACCATTACCGTAGATGAAGCGGTGGAAAATATAGACCGCATATTGCTCGGGGAAGCTGACAATGAATAAAAATGAGAAGTATTTTAAATTGCTTAAAAAGCACAGAACCTTACTCGTCAGCATATTACTGGTGTTTGTTCTTGTCACAGGCACCGCCGGCTTTGTCATGAAAATCAACAGCAGTATGTGGGATAATTCAACCGTGAACATCAAAGGGCTCTCTGATGTGGCTGCCGATACACTGCATGAAAATATCTCCAACACACAGCTGGTTCTGGCTAATTTTGCGGACACGCTGGCTTTTATTGACGAAAAGGATATTCAGCCCGAACTGGCTGATTTTACAACCAGGAATTATTTTTCCAGAACCGCGGTTGTCTCCACTGACGGAACCGGCATATATAATGACGGAAGCCCGGCCGAATTTCCCGGGAAAAATGAAGCCTGGTTTGACTTCACGACTTCTCCTGATATCAGCCGCGCTTATTTCGGGTGGAACGGGCAGCGCCAGATTACTATGCGCTGTGAAATTACAAAGCACGGGAAAAATGTGGGAACCCTGTACGGATTCACGGATTTGCAGCGCTATTACATGGAGTCCGCAATGGAATTTTATGACGGCTGCGGATACTCCTATATGATTGATGCCTCAGATGGACGTTATCTCGTCTATACAAAAGACACCTCGTCCCAGGGTTCTTATACAACACTGTTTTCCATGCTGCTGGAATCGGAAAATTCCCCTGAAGAAGTGGATGCCTTTCAGCAGCTGATGATGGATAATCAGATTGGCAGCACCGTCCTGAAGATTGCCGATATTGAGACTTTCCTCTACGCCACCCCGGTAAACCCCGATATGAACTGGTACCTTGTTGCCGCTGTTCCGGTGGATTCCATTCAGAAGTCAGGCAACTATATGATATTGCTTACCTCGATTCTCTGTGCCTTTGTAGTCATAGTCATCTGTATGGTACTCGTCCAGCTTGCAATGCGCCGCCAG
>CAUEKH010000228.1 GCA_959018155.1 uncultured Hungatella sp. | reverse complement strand
AAAGTCAGATTCTCTCCCTCCTGCCCTCGCCGTGTCAGTCTGAGAACTGTCCTGTCCCGCACCTATGAGCAGAACCGCCCCCTCTCCCGGCTGCGTCTCCCACCGCATTCCGCATTCCCTCGCCCCCCTCCATTTCTTGACGCAGCGGAGAATATCCGCTACAATAGAGGAAAGTTGCGCTCTTCAAAAAAACATTCACAGGAGAAAAACCATGATAAAAAATATCGTCTTCGATATGGGAAACGTCCTATTAAATTACGATGCCGACCGTGTCTGCCGCCAGTTCATGTCTGACAAATCCGAGCGAAAAGAAGTCTCCATGGCTGTATTCGCCTCCCAGGAGTGGCTGATGTTAGACATGGGAATTATCCCCGAGGAGGAAGCCTTAAGACGGATGCAGTCCCGACTCGACACCGACCGCAAAAAAGAGATGGCCCGGCTCTGCCTGGCTCATTGGCATGAATACAATATGTGGCCGGTAGAAGGCATGGCAGATGTGGTTAAGAATTTAAAAGAAACAGGGTATGGGATTTACTTGTGCTCTAACGCCTCCCTTCGTCTGCTGACCTGTTACCAGCAGATTCCCGGAATCGAGTACTTTGACGGAATTCTTTTTTCCGCCGAGGTAAAATGTATCAAACCGCAGAAAGAAATGTACCATCATCTATTTGAACGGTTCGGCCTAAAGCCGGAGGAATGTTTCTTTATAGATGACATGATGCAGAATATTGAGGGCGCCAGAGCCTGCGGTATGGAAGGCTGGTGCTTTAAAGATAAAGATGTTGAAAAACTGAAGGAAGTCCTGTCATATTTGAATCAGAAACAGTAAGCCATAAAAACAGAGGTAGTAAGCGATAAAAGCAGAGACAGTAAGCGATAAAAGCAGAGACAGTAAGCGATAAAAGCAGAGACAATAAAAGCAGGGAGAGTGAGAAATGTACCAGACAGTGATCAATGACATGGATTTAAGTCAGCTGGCCTTATCCGGTCAGTGCTTCCGCATGAAGCGAAGAGAAACAGAGGGCAGATGCTGGTGGTCTGTGGCAGCGGCTGACCGGTATGTGGAGATTTTCCAGGAGGATAACCATTTTACCTTTTCCTGTGGCAGGGAGGAATTCGAGACGATCTGGCATCCCTATTTCGATCTGGATACCGATTACTGCAGAATCAAGTCCATGACAGACCACGCTGATGAATACCTTCAGGCGGCGATACGGTGCGGCGGAGGCGTGCGTATTCTGAGGCAGGATTTGTGGGAAATGATCATTACCTTCCTGATTTCTCAGAACAATAATATTACCAGGATTACAAACAGCGTGGAGGCGCTTTGCCGCCGGTTTGGGGCACCGTTAAAAGGAACGGGATTTGCCCTGGAAGCAGGCGGCTTGCGGGCCGGAGGAAGTTTAAAGGAAACAGACCGCTTACGTGAGAGCGGCTGTACATGGGATATAAACGGTTTACAGGAGACAGAGATCGAATACAGCGCATTTCCGACGCCGGAATCCCTTGCGGCGGCCGGTTTAGACGGCCTGGCGGGCTCAGGCCTTGGCTATCGCGATAAATACATAGCCGCTATGGCAGAGAGGTGCTGCGGCGCTGCCGGACAGGAGTGGCTGGAGACGGTGAGAAGTGCTGATTACGAGACTGCTCATGAGATGCTTATGGAAGAACTGGGAATCGGGAAGAAGGTGGCGGACTGCGTCTGCCTGTTTGGGCTTCATCACGTGGAGGCATTTCCGGTGGATACCCATGTGAAGCAGATTGTGAAGACTTACTATCCGCAGGGATTTCCGCTGGAGCGGTATCATGGATATGCGGGAATTTTACAGCAGTATTTATTTTTCTACAAGGTAAATGGAAAACGTCGGGAGTTGGCAGAAACTGATGTGAATGAGTCGGAAAGAGGATAACCTTACTATCACCTATCAGATAAAGGCGGGACAGATATGGAAAAAGAGATGATTTTTCATGTGCTCGGAATCCCGGAGACGAAGAGCGAGGATGAGATTAGGAATGCGTATCGGGAGCATTTAAAAATGACGAATCCTGAGGATGATCCGGAGGGGTTCAAGCGGCTGCGGGAGGCCTATGAAGCCGCTCTGGTTTTTGCGAGGCAGGTGGAAGAGGAGGCGGCCAAAGAGGCGCCCAAAACGGAGGTAGACGAGTGGCTGGAACGCGTCGATGGCGTCTATCTTGATCCCGGACTGCGCTGCCGGCCGGAGGAATGGGAGGAAGTGTTAGAAGATCCGGTCTGCGACGGACTTGACACGTCCCTGGAAGCGCGGGACAAAATACTCATTTATCTGATGGACCATATCTATCTGCCACAGGAAATCTGGCGTCTCCTGGACAGGAAATTCCAGTTCCTGGAGGAGATGGAGGTACTGGCGGAGCGATTTCCGAAGAATTTCCTGGAGTACGTGAAGTATTACGTGGAAAATGAAGGATTTCTTCCATTGAACCGGATCCGGATTACGAATGATCTGGAGTATAACGTGGACGGCTATCTCCAGAAATACTTATCGATCAAAAAGAGTGTGGACAGGGAAGAGACGGGGAAGCCGCCTTACGCCGGCCGCGGAGGGGAGGAACCGTCAAAGGAAACGGAAAAGCAGGCGAACAGGAAGAATTTACAGGAACTGGAGGATTTGGAGGCATTTGGCGTCTACCTGCCCTATGAGGATGTGGAGCGGATTCGGATTTTTCTGTTTGAGGACCGGGTGGAGGAGGCGGCTGCGATTGCGGATAAGCTGGCGGACATTTGCCCTGATGACAATTATGGCGAGGCCTATATCGGCTGGGCCCGGTTCCGCCAGGGAAAGATGGATGAGGCGTATGAGATCTGGCAAAAGATTCTGGGTCGGATGCCAGACTATTATGAGGCCAAGCTTGGTACGATAAAATGTCTCTTAAACCGCAAAGATTATTACGAGGCCAGGGAGAGAATGGTGGACATTCTGGAACTGGATGGCAATAATCAGGACATGATGGACCTTCTGAAAAAGACGAATGAAATCCTGATTGAGCAGTTTAAAGGAAAATTAGAGCGTGGTGAGGCGGATGAGCGCCTTCCGAGGGCGGAAATGGAACTGGAACTCGGCTGGTGCCTCTTCCAGAATGAGCGTATTGACGAGGTGATCCAGTATCTTGGCGGCCTTAACGCAGAGAAAGAGCAGGAGTACGGTTACAGCAATTTATACGGCCGCGTTCTCTACCACGCCGGGAAGTTTGAGGAGGCGCTGCCTCATCTTAGACGGTGGCTGGAACTGATTGAGTCCACCGAGGATGATGGCTCGAAGGAGAACGAGAGGCGGCGTTCCCGCCTGGGGCGGGCCTGCTTCATCCTGGGAGGCTGTCTGCACAACCTCGGCAGGGAGGAAGAGGCGGAAGCGTATGTGAGACGGGCGGCCGCGGAGTCTTCCGGACAGAAAGATAAGCTGAGCTGTATGGAATATCTTGCCGGTATGTTCAGGGAAAATAAGCAGTATGAAAAGGCGGTGGATATGTGCGACGAGATACTCCGGGAGGATGAAAACTACTATCCGGCGTATTTGACGAGGCAGGAGGCGTGCTTCGAACTGAAGAAGGCGCAGGCGGTGGTCGACGATTACCACAGGGCGGTGAATATTTTTCCGCTGTATTACAGGCCGTATTTATTTGCGGCAAAGGTGTTTTATTTTTACAGCCAGTACGAGGATGCAAAATCGGTTTTTGATCGGGCAAGGGAAAATCATGTGGAATTTTCGGCTCAGATGAAGCTTTTCGAGGTGAAGACGCAGCGCAACTTGGCAAAGAGCAACGAGGAGAGGGAACACTCCATGGAAATCTGCCGGTCGCTTCTTGAAGTGCCGGAGGAGGAGAACGACATCGAGGACAAGTCTGAGGTGGAGTTTGAGATGGCGCTTCTTTCCTGGGATATGGACGAGAATGAGGAGGCTATTTCCCATATCAACAGGGCCATGGAGCAGAATCGGGAGCGGGTTCAGTACCATCTCGTGCGCGGGAATAGCTACAAGGATATGCAGAAATAAAGCGAGGCCCTGCTGGATAATGAGGAGGGGGAACCTGCCTACGGAAATATGGGTTCCTTCTATTATAACGTGGGACTCTGCTATGAGGGGAAGGGGTTAAAAACTCTGGCCATAGAGAAGTTTGAGAAGACCGCGCGGCTTCAGGAAGGGTACCGGGATACGCTGGAAAAACTCTCGGACTATTACCACGAGAGATACGGAATAGAGTCGCGGAAAGAGGATTATGAGAAGGCCCTTTTCTATATCAGCCGTCAGGTGGAACTCGAGGAGAACTGCTACTATCTCGTCTGCCGCGGGCGGATCTATATGAGCGGCTACCAGTTTGAGAAGGCGATTGCCGATTTCGAGAAGGCCCTGGAGTATGATAAAACGGACTGGGCTGCCTTCAATAATATTGGCTGCTGCTACAAATATATGGGGCAGTATGAGAAAGCCATCGAATATTTCCGGCGCTCGGTGGAGTGCATGGAAAAACGGGAAAATGTACTGCCATACAGCAATATGGCGGACTGCTATGAGGCCCTGGAACAGTACGATAAGGCTGTGGAGTGTTACCAGGCGGATTTGAAAATGTTTCCCGACAGGAAGGTTTTCTGGAGTGAGATTGGTTCGCTTCTCAGCTATATGGGGCGGTATGACGAAGCCAAGAGCGCCTTTGAGAAGGCGGGGGAGTCATCTGACTACTATAAGGATATGGCAGATTTGCTGTTCAGACAGGGAAAGAAGGTCCGGGCCTGCCGGATGCTGAGAGAAGGGGTGAAGAAGGCGGATTCCAGGGAGAAGGGCCAGAGACTCTGCGATCTGGGGGAATTCTGCCTGGAGTATCTGCACAATTACCCGTTGGCTGCATTCTGGTTAAAGAAGGGGGCGGAAAGCGAGGCCGGCCACCGTGTTAAATTCGAGTGTGAGTGGCGGCTGGCGTGGGTGTATTTCCTCATGAAAAAGACAAAAAAGGCGAAGCTTCACGGTGAGCGGGCCTTAAAAGAGTTCAGGGAGAGCGGCAAGGGAAAGGTGGAAGAATACCTGGAATATCCTCCGTCAAGGCCGGTGAGAGAACTGCGCATGGCGTGGATCTACATTGCCATGGGCGAGACGGAAAAGGGGCTTGCCCTCTT
>CAUEKH010000227.1 GCA_959018155.1 uncultured Hungatella sp. | reverse complement strand
ACTTCCATGGGGAGAAATCGGCGTAGACGTAGTTCTGGAGTGTACAGGATTCTACTGCTCTAAGGACAAAGCTCAGGCACACATCGAGGCAGGCGCTAAGAAAGTTGTTATCTCCGCTCCAGCAGGCAATGACCTTCCTACTATTGTATACAGCGTTAATGAGAATGTACTGACAGCTGATGATAAGATTATCTCCGCAGCTTCCTGTACAACAAACTGCTTAGCTCCTATGGCTAAGGCTCTGAATGATTACGCTCCGATCCAGTCCGGTATCATGTGCACAATCCATGCTTACACAGGCGACCAGATGATTCTTGACGGCCCGCACAGAAAAGGCGATTTAAGAAGAGCAAGAGCAGGCGCTGCCAACATCGTTCCGAACTCCACAGGTGCTGCAAAAGCTATCGGCCTTGTAATTCCGGAATTAAACGGCAAGTTAATCGGTTCCGCACAGCGTGTTCCGGTTCCGACAGGTTCCACAACCATCTTAACAGCAGTTGTTAAGGGCAAAGACGTAACAAAAGAAGGCATCAACGCAGCTATGAAGGCAGCAGCTTCCGAGTCCTACGGCTACAACGAAGATCCGATCGTATCTTCTGACGTAATCGGTATGAAATTAGGTTCTCTGTTCGATGCAACTCAGACCATGGTTTCCGCTCTGGGCGATGACTTATATCAGGTACAGGTTGTTTCCTGGTATGACAACGAGAACTCTTACACAAGCCAGATGGTTCGTACAATTAAGTACTTCGCTGAATTAGGCTAATTAAGATCCATAGAGGGTCCGGTCTTTTGGACCGGACCCTTTCATATTCTTCATACAATATTCATCGGGAAAATGGAAAGGAGCATTTATATTATGCTGAACAAGAAGACAGTTGACGATTTAACCGGATTACAGGGTAAGAAAGTATTAGTCAGATGTGATTTCAACGTACCGTTAAAGGACGGCGTTATCCAGAACTACAATCGTATTGACGGTGCAATCCCGACCATCAAGAAATTACTGGATCAGGGCGCGAAAGTGATCCTCTGCTCTCATTTAGGAAAGCCGAAGGGAGAGCCGGTACCGGAGATGAGCCTTGCACCGGTTGCACCTGCTTTAAGCGAGAGACTTGGCGTAGAAGTAAAATTCGTTGACGATCCAAAGGTAACAGGACCGGAGACACAGGCTGTTGCCGCAGGCTTAAAGGATGGCGAAGTATTACTGCTTCAGAACACCCGTTACAGAATCGAAGAGACAAAGTACGGAAAAGACGAGAACGCAGAAGGCTATGCAAAAGAGCTGGCTGATTTATGCGACGGCATTTTCGTAAACGACGCTTTCGGTACGGCACACCGTGCACACTGCTCTAACGTAGGCGTTACCAAATACACAACCACCAATGTTGTAGGCTACTTAATGGAAAAGGAAATCAAGTTCTTAGGCCAGGCTGTTGAGAACCCGGTTCGTCCGTTCGTTGCCATCTTAGGCGGCGCTAAGGTTTCCGATAAGATTAACGTAATCAACAACTTACTCGACAAGGTTGACACCTTAATTATCGGCGGCGGTATGGCTTATACTTTCGCAAAGGCACAGGGCCAGGAGATTGGCAACTCCTTATGTGAGGAAGATAAGCTTGATTACGCGTTAGAGATGATCAAGAAGGCTGAGGAGAAGGGCGTTAAGCTGCTGCTTCCGGTTGACCATGTAGAAGGTAAGGAATTCTCCAACGATACAGAGCGCAAGGTTGTTGAGACCATCGACGCAGGCTGGTCAGGATTCGATATTGGACCGAAGACGATCGCTCTTTACAAAGAAGCACTTCAGGGCGCCAAGACCGTTGTATGGAACGGACCGATGGGCGTATTTGAATTCTCCAATTTCGCAGAGGGTACTCTGGAAGTATGCCGCGCTGTTGCAGACCTTCAGGATGCGACAACCGTTATCGGCGGCGGCGATTCAGTCAATGCTGTTAAGAGACTGGGCTTTGCAGACAAGATGACCCACATTTCCACAGGCGGCGGCGCTTCCTTAGAGTTCTTAGAGGGCAAGGAGCTTCCGGGTGTGGCTGCGGCTGACAACAAATAAGCACGGAGCGCTCACATTTGGCACTCTACTATAAGATAGGAGAAACAGACGAGATGGCAAGAAAGAAAATTATCGCCGGCAACTGGAAGATGAACATGACACCTTCCGAGGCCGTTGAATTAGTAAACACTTTAAAACCACTGGTAGGAAATGATGAGGTTGACGTGGTATTCTGTGTACCGGCAATTGACATTATCCCGGCGATGGAAGCTGCAAAGGGAACCAACATCAACATCGGTGCTGAGAACATGTACTATGAGGACAAGGGCGCTTACACCGGAGAGATTTCCCCGGCCATGTTAAAGGACGCCGGAGTCAAGTACGTAGTAATCGGCCACTCTGAGAGAAGAGAGTACTTCGCAGAGACCGACGAGACGGTTAATAAGAAGGTATTAAAGGCATTCGAGTACGGAATTACTCCAATCGTATGCTGCGGTGAATCCTTAAAGCAGAGAGAGCAGGGAATCACCATTGACTGGATTCGCCAGCAGATCAAGATTGCATTCTTAAATGTACCGGCAGACAAGGCAGCCGAGGCGGTGATCGCTTACGAGCCAATCTGGGCTATCGGAACAGGCAAGGTTGCAACCACAGAGCAGGCTCAGGAAGTATGCGGCGCAATCCGTGCCTGCATCGCTGAGATTTACGACGAGGCTACAGCAGAGGCAATTCGCATCCAGTACGGCGGTTCCGTATCCGCATCCAGCGCACCGGAACTGTTTGCACAGCCGGATATCGACGGCGGCTTAGTAGGCGGCGCTTCTTTAAAGCCAGATTTTGGCAAGATTGTAAACTACAATAAGTAAAAATCATAAGATGGACCCCGGAAAGCCAGGCTGCTGTTTGGCTTCGGGGTCCTTTTCTGTTGAAGATATGACCTGTGGGCGGAGCGTGCAGGTTATCGTTTGCTGATAGAAAAAAGGTGAATGTGCCGACGATGGTTACAGGTTTTGTGAAATTTTATAAAAATATGCGAGTTTGTTCTCGAATTGCCCTAAAATGGTTGACTTTTCCCTGAAAACAGAGAATAATAAGATAAGAAGGGAAAGAGAGAAAGGGTGATATCAGGATGGCTGGTCTGGAGCAAATGAAAAACAGCATCGAAATTGATTTGAAGCACATCAGAAAAGAACTTGCGGAACAGGAGATGATTCCGGGGGCATACTGTCAGGAATATGAGACGTTCAAGATTATTTACCGTTTCGTAGAACGGAGGATGCGGCGGACAAAGGAAAGCGCCTACATTATCCTTCTGACTCTGACAGACGGGGCTGGGGAATTTCCGGAATTAAGGGACAGAGATGAGAGGATGGAACTGTTAAGCGGTCTGATTCAGGGATCGATCCGCGCGGGGGACGTCTATACGAAATACAGCAGCTGTCAGTTCCTGCTGATGGCACTCGACTTGTCAGAACGTGATACAGAAGTGATTGTCAAACGAATTGCCGACGCATTTTACAGGAGTGTGGGGGAGGAGTCGGGGCTTGTGCTTCTGGATCACTGCTTTTCCATGAGAGCAGCCGGGAAATAATGTGATAATTTTTTGTCATTCACTGGTTGCAAGATAATGGTAAATCATGTAGAATATAAAGTTGTGAGGATAAAATGATAACTGCCATAACTGGGCGGGACTGATGACGGTAAACTGTGCGCTGAGCGCGGGACTGCCGTTTACAAAGAAAAGATAAGGAGATTATATTATGAGCAAAAAACCGGTTGTATTGATGATACTGGATGGCTATGGTCTGAATAGTAATTGTGATCATAACGCAGTCTGCGAAGGCAGAACTCCGGTTATGGATCAGCTGATGAGCCAGTGTCCGTTTGTGAAGGGGAACGCCAGCGGCCTTGACGTAGGTCTTCCGGACGGACAGATGGGAAACTCTGAGGTAGGCCATTTAAATATGGGTGCAGGCCGTATCGTGTACCAGGAACTGACAAGAATCACAAAATCCATCCAGGATGGCGATTTCTTTGAAGTGCCTGAATTTTTACAGGCGGTAGAGAACTGTAAGAAGAACAATTCCGATCTTCACTTATGGGGCCTCGTATCCGACGGCGGCGTACACAGCCACAATACCCACATCTACGGTCTGTTAGAGCTTGCAAAGAGAAATGGTCTTGACAGAGTTTACGTTCACTGCTTCCTGGATGGACGTGACACACCTCCGGCTTCCGGCAAAGGCTTCGTAGAAGAGCTGGAAGCAAAGATGAAGGAAATCGGTGTCGGCAAAGTCGCTTCCGTGATGGGACGTTACTACGCCATGGACCGTGATAACCGCTGGGATCGGGTAGAGCGCGCCTATAACGCCCTGACTAAGGGGGAAGGAAAGACTGCGGACAGTGCGCCGGCAGGAATCCAGGCTTCTTACGATGATGGCCTCAACGATGAGTTCGTAGAGCCATTTGTAGTGCTGGAGAACGGCAGCCCTGTTGCCACGGTGAAGGACAATGATTCCGTAATCTTCTTCAACTTCCGTCCGGACCGTGCGAGAGAGATTACAAGAGCCTTCTGTGACGACGATTTCCAGGGATTTGCCCGTGAGAAACGTTTAAATCTCGTCTATGTATGCTTTACCGACTACGACGATACGATTGGCAACAAGCTGGTTGCATTTAGAAAAGAAGCGATTGTCAATACCTTTGGCCAGTTCCTTGCTGACCACAATATGACTCAGGCGAGAATCGCCGAAACGGAGAAGTACGCTCACGTGACCTTCTTCTTCAACGGCGGTGTGGAGGAGCCGAACAAGGGCGAGGACAGAATCCTGGTTCCGTCTCCAAAGGTAGCTACCTACGATTTACAGCCTGAGATGAGCGCGCCGGCAGTCTGTGATAAGCTGGTAGACGCCATTAAGTCTGACAAATACGATGTCATTATCATCAACTTTGCAAACCCGGATATGGTAGGCCACACCGGAATCGAGGATGCTGCGATCAAAGCCATTGAAACCGTGGATAAATGTGTTGGAAGAGCGGTTGACGCCATCAAAGAAGTGGGCGGCGCCATGTTCATCTGCGCCGATCACGGAAATGCAGAGCAGCTGGTAGACTACGAGACAGGCGCGCCATTCAC
>CAUEKH010000226.1 GCA_959018155.1 uncultured Hungatella sp. | reverse complement strand
GTTAATGGTTTGGGCAAAGTTTTCAAAGAAAGCCGCCTTAAAACTTACTTACTCCCATTTTATGCCGCCCTGTTCCTTATAGTGCTTTTACAAAAAATATAAGCTGGTACTTATTTTCTTCGTACCAGCTTCTTTATCCTGTGTATGTAAAATCCGCTTTACCGGAGTCCTGCGGCAATTCGCTTTACCTCGGCATCCAGCACGTTGACCCGAATCTGGAATATCTCATTATCCCTGTATGCCTTTAAGGCTTCTTCCAGTTTTCGGTCCAGATTAATGTGGTTTTCCGCGATGATTTCGATATTCCTGTTGGTTTCATTTTCCAGAGTGATTTCGATGGAGATAATCTTCTGTTTTAGTGAAGATACATCTTCCTTTAGGTCAGATACCTCCGCCTTCAAGACTGATACATCTTCCTTTAAGCCAGATACATCTTCTTTCAGGCCAGACACATCTTCTTTTAAGCCAGATACCTCCTCCTTTAAGCCAGACACATCTTTCTTCAAGCCAGATACATCTTCCTTCAAGCCAGACACATCTTCCTTCAAGCCAGACACATCTTCCTTCAGCCCCGCCATCGATTCAATCAGGATATCAAGTTTTTCATCTGTAGTCATGCAAATACCTCCTACACTAAGCTTAATCTCCGGACAATGGGTTACTATTACAATATACCATAATTCCCTGCATATAGCTATCCAATTTTTCTCTTTTTTTCCCATCCCATATATCCAAAACAAATCACGATTGATACAAAGGAAGCCGCCGGCGCCGCAAGTCCCATAGGAAATAAATTTCCCCGGGCATAAAAACTCATCAAATAGGTAACCGGAATCCGCACCAGGAAGGTTGCAACCATACTGTGGACAAATGGCACCACAGCCAGACTCCGTCCGCTGAAATATGCGTTGATACAGAAGACGAAACTGACCAGTATACAGTCATAGGAATACGACCGGAGATACTGGGCCGCCGCCACAATAACCGACGTATCCTTTGTGAAAATGGCTGTAACAGACGGCGCAAAGAACTGGACATAGATACAGACCAGAATCCCGAATATCAGGGAAAATCCGACGCCGCACCACAAAGATTTTTTCGCTCTCTCCGGTTGCCCCGCGCCGATATTCTGAGCCGTCATCGTAGTGACAGCCGAGCCGATAGCGCTTGGCGGAAGCATGGCGAAGGAAATAATTTTCTCCACAACGCCGACCGCAGCTGAAGCTGTCACACCCATGGTGTTGATAATCGTCGTGATAATCAGAAACGAGACATTAACCAGCGCATCCTGAAGCGCCAACGGTATTCCAACCTTTAAAATAGCCGCAACCGCCGACGGGTAAAGGTGGATATCTTTTCTTCCAAATGAAAATGGAAATCCTTTTTTCCACATATAGACCAGCGCCGCAAGAAAGCTGACCGCCTGTGCTGTCACTGTCGCCAGAGCCGCGCCGCCCGCCCCCATGTGAAAGGCGCCGGTAAAAAGGAAATCTCCAACAATATTGATCACACAGGCAATCGTAATAAAGATAACCGGCGTCCTGGAATCCCCCATACCGCGGAAAATTCCGCTCACTCCGTTATATCCCGTTATAAATGGAAGACCACAGGAACAGATAAAGATATACGTACTGGCCGCGCTCACAGCCTCCTTTGGAGTCTTCATTAAGGCAACCGCGGGATTCACGGCGGCAATCATCACCGGAGTCAGTATCAGCGCCATCAAACCAAACAGGACGAAGACCGTCCCGACAGCCTGAGCGGCCCCCTTCTCATTCTTCTCTCCGATCCTCTGGCCAATCAGAACCGTTCCACCCATGGAAATACCAAGTATCACCCACGTGACAGTCTGCATCACCTGACTTCCGATGGCTACCGCCGAAACCGCGGCCGAATCGGCAAACCGGCCTACCACAAATAAATCCACTGCCCCATAAAGCGCCTGAAGAAAACTGGACACCAGAAATGGAACCGCAAACTTTAAAAGTGCGGTTCCAATACGTCCCTCTATCAGTTCATTTCCACTGCTATTCAAGCAGCATCACTCCTCCCTGGATTTTTCCCGTTATATTTTCTTTCTTCCTATTTTTCCCGCCATACTTTCTTCGCCGCATTTTCTCTCGCAGCACTGCTCTTCCTGGCAAGTTCTCTCTCCACACAGTTCCCAGCCGCCGATTAATCCGCAGGCCGGTAATCCCTGTCCCTGTAAAATTTCCCGTCTCTTCCGCGGAAGAACCCGCATTCCGGTTCAGAATCCAGCAGTGGAATAATATCCGGATCATAGTTGGCGATCGTATTTAAAGAATAAATTCCCATATGGTCTGTATCATCTAAATACTCCTGATCCTCAGTCCCTTCAAAGAAAATCCACCCGCTATCCTCCGGATAGTTTTTCTCCGGCCTCCTGCGCTCCATGTAGCCTACCTTGCAGCCATCCACCATAATCCGGTCTGTCGCCAGCGCAAATTTGTCTGTTTCAATCAGCGGTTTTATCTGATCTGCTTTCAAAAAATAGTTCTTCTTTTTTACAGGTTCCTCTTCTGGAAGTTCCGGCATTTCCACGTCAAAGGCCTTCGGATCGATAAACCGGAGGATCAGACAGCAGATTTCTCCAGTCTCGTCATACCCCCAGTAAGCGGAATACGCCCCGTCTCCAAAACCACTGGTAACCATCACAATATTTTCTTCTGTCTGCGGCAGTGTCCAGTCGAGGTAATCCCCATCTGGCCGCTGATACCGCGGATATGCCTTTGCCGACTCTTTAAAATACGCCTCAAAATAATCATCATAGAGATTCTTGTCCGGATTCTCTTTTCTCCACGCTTCCACAAAATCAGAGTAACGGACCGAAACTGAGCGATCGCAGATGCAGGCCAGGCCCGTATCCACCCCGTAAAGCGCAAAAACTCCCGGTTTATTAAATTCCGAAATGTCATGTCCCTTTGGCATGGCGATCTCATACCGCACAGGCGTTTTTTCCGTCACCTCCAGCTTTGCTGACAGATACCGCAGGCCAAATACTCTGTGAGCCGTCATGGATAACCAGACCGGATAGATACCAACCGGTATCTTCTTATCCAGAATCAGAGAATATTTTGTATTTAAATAGCAGAGAGGATCCCCTATCTCCAGTTCCCCTGTCGTCACAGCCAGTTCTCCAATCTTTTCTGTCAGGTAAGGGCCACTCCCGTCGAACTGCCTGTTCATCTCCCCGGCCTCAAACGGTCCTCCGCACAGCTTTAAATTCTTTGAAAATATCTCCTGCATGACATTCTGCCATACCTGGTTGTCATCCATGATCTGATCCTCCAATTGTCCTTTTTTATAAATCGTTTACTCAAGTGTTCACATTATATCATAGCTTTCTAAAATTGTCATTGAAAAAACCTGTGAGAATGGTATAATCTCAAGCAACAATAGTCTTAAAAAGAATCACTTTTCGCCAGTGGAAATCAGGGGGATTTCATATGAAAATTGAGATAAAACGCGCAGGGCTCAAAGACGCGCAGGTAATCTGGACTATGCAGCGGGCGGCTTTTCAACCGCTTTTTGAGAAATATCATGATACAGAAACAAGCCCTGCCATGGAAGATTACGAAAAGACAGTATCCCGGCTGCAACATGACCGTTCTTTCTTTTACTTAATCCTGGCTGATGGACAGGCTGTCGGTGCGCTGCGGGTTGTTGATACAAAAAATCCAATGAGTCGGAAACGGTTATCACCTGTTTTTATCCTGCCCGAATACCAGAATCTCGGAATCGGCAAAGAAGCCATCCGACTGGCAGAAGAAATCCATGGGACTTCCGGCTGGCAGCTGGACACAATTCTCCAGGAAAAGGGAAACTGCCATCTTTACGAGAAAATGGGCTATAAGAAAACCGGAGAATCCAGAGTCATCAACGACAGAATGACACTAATCATTTATGAAAAGTGATATTTCACTTCTCTCAGCCGTATCCGTTGGAAAGCCCGCCTGTTACATTATCAGGTACATCCGCGTAGAATTATCAGATATCCCCACATAGAATTATCAGTCATTATTCCATACAAATGCCGGAACCCACGACAAACCATCTGTCGCAGCTTCCGGCATATTTATATTTCATACTATGTATGGCCACACATCCGCCATCCCGACTTTTTAGTGATGGAACAGCCTGATACCTGTAAATGCCATGGCCATCCCATACTTATTACACGTATCAATAACCTGATCGTCACGGACTGAGCCGCCCGGCTGAGCCACATACTTCACGCCGCTCTTGTAAGCGCGGTCGATGTTGTCGCCAAACGGGAAGAACGCGTCAGAACCGAGAGCCACGTCAGACATCCTGTCGAGCCATGCCCGCTTCTCTTCTTTTGTAAATACAGCCGGTTTCACCTTGAAGATATTCTCCCATCTTCCATCTGCCAGCACATCCATGTAATCGTCGCTCATGTAGACATCAATGGCATTATCGCGGTCCGCACGGCGGATGTGATCCACAAACTGAAGTCCGAGAACCTGTGGGGACTGACGTAAAAACCAGTTATCCGCCTTATTTCCTGCCAGTCTCGTACAGTGTACACGGGACTGCTGGCCTGCGCCGATACCGATCGCCTGACCACCCTTTGCGAAGCAGACAGAATTGGACTGAGTGTATTTTAATGTGATCAGAGAGATAATCAAATCGATCTTCGCGGATTCCGGAATCTCTTTATTCTCGGTTACAACATTTTTAAGAAGTTCTGCATCGATCTTTAACTCATTTCTTCCCTGCTCAAAAACGATTCCAAATACCTGCTTGCGCTCAATCGGATCCGGGCGATAGTCAGGGTCGATCTCAATTACGTTGTAATTGCCATTTTTCTTTGATTTTAAGATTTCCAGTGCCTCAGGCTCGTATCCTGGCGCAATCACGCCGTCAGATACCTCTCTCTTAATGATTTTCGCCGTATCCACATCACAGACATCTGAAAGAGAAATAAAGTCGCCAAAAGAGGACATGCGATCAGCGCCTCTCGCCCGCGCATAGGCACACGCCAGCGGAGAAAGTTCTCCCATATCGTCAACCCAGTAAATCTTTGCCAGTGTCTCGTCTAAAGGAAGGCCAACCGCTGCTCCCGCCGGTGAAACGTTCTTAAAAGATGTGGCAGCCGGAAGTCCCGTCGC
>CAUEKH010000225.1 GCA_959018155.1 uncultured Hungatella sp. | reverse complement strand
AGCGCCAGGTAGAGCGGCTTCTCAATGAACTGGAGGAACTGGTTATTTCCATACGGATGGTTCCATTTTCCAATATTGCGCCAAGATTAAACAGGATTGTCCGCGATATATGCAGAAAGGAAAATAAAGAGGTCAATTTCACGGTCACCGGGCAGGAGGTGGAGGTTGATAAGAAGATTGCGGATAATATTCTGGAACCTTTGATTCATCTGATCCGCAACGCGGTGGACCACGGGATCGAGATGCCGCAGGAGAGAGAGGCCAATGGGAAGAACGCCGTTGGCAATGTGACTCTCGCATTTGAGAACAGAGGCGGGGAGATTGTGGTCAGTGTCAGTGATGATGGCCGTGGGATCGATTTGGAACGAGTGAAGGGGAAGGCCAGGGAAAAGCAGCTGTTTCTCAGACCGGAGGAGGAATATACGGACAGTGAACTGTTGGAATTCTGCCTTCTCCCCGGATTTTCCACCCGAAATTCCGCCAATGAGTTCTCGGGCAGAGGGGTAGGACTCGATGTGGTGAGACAGATGGTGGAAGCCTTTGGCGGTCATCTCCATTTGGAGAGCAGGAAAGGGGAGGGGAGCCGCTTCCTTCTGTACCTGCCTCTGACCCTGACAATTGTGGACTGTATCAGGTTTGAGGTGGGAAACTGCTGCTTTGCGGTGCCTGCCCATCAGGTAATCCAGTTCCTGTCCCATCAGACGGCGGGAGACGAACTGGTAAACCAGGGAGGAAGGGAGTACTGGATCTGCGATGGCAGGTACATCCCTGTGATATCGCTGAAGGAGTGTTACCATGTGAAGGGCGAAAATAAAAATGACGGGGATGTCATTGCATACGTAAAAGGAAGCACGAGGGAAGCGTGTATTCTGGCTGACAACGTGGTGGATCAGGGAAGTCTGGTGGAAAAGCCCCTTCCGGCCATATTGGGGCCGCGTTTCAGACAGTATACGGGAATCTCGGGCTGCAGCCTGCTGGGAAACGGCGAAGTGTGTATGCAGATTGATGTGGAAGATTTAATCCGGATGGCGGAAGAGGTGATGGGACATGACGGAGTATGAGATGCCCGTTTTTGAACAGGAGGATTTCGAGGCAGAAGAAGAAAAGAGCAAAGAACTGGGATTTCTGACATTTCCTGTCGGTGAAGTGAACTGCGCCCTGTCGGTGGACTGTGTGGCGGAACTGATCTGGGACAATCTCATAACCCCGATTCCGTGTGTCCCTGATTATTATGAGGGAGTCTGCAACTGGAAGGGAAATATTATCCCGGTGGTATCAATGGAAGCGGCAGCGGGAAACAGTGCTGAGCCTTCCGCCGGACAGAAGATCATCATCGTCGTCCGAAGCAGCGGGTATGAATGCGGTTTTTCTGTAATCGGAATGCCCAGGATGATGAATTTTTCTGAAAAGGATGCCATGGGAGGGGAGATTCCCACGGCGTTTGGGGAAATTCTCCGGATTAAGGGGGCATACTCGGGAGAGGATGGACCGGTATACGTGATTGACGAGGCGGAACTGCTCAATAATCTGGTGGTGTATAGCTGAAAAGTGATGCCCGGCTCATGAATCAGCCCGGCGCAGGAAAATCCTGCGCCGGGTTTGTGGATTTATATGGTTTATTTCAGACGGATTATTTTTGTTCTAACGCCTTCTCGGCGTAGGTCGTCGTTACCAGGCTTTCATAGGAGACACGCTCGGACAGTTCTCCGGCTTCCTCGAGAATGTTCTGAAGCAGTTCGAAACTGTCTTTCTCAAAAATGGTATCATTTTTCCAGGTGTCCTGCTCTTTGTAACGATCGACAATCGTAGCGATGGTATCGACATCGGTTTCTTTGAACTGGGGCTGGATCACTTTGGCTATTTCCTGTGCGGTGTGAGAATTTACGTACTGGAGACCTTTTTGAATGGCAGAGGTGAATTTTTGGATAGTCTCCGGGTTCTTCTCCATGTAACTCTTTTTCGCGCTGTAGGCAGTATATGGAACGTAACCGGAATCTACCCCGAGGGAGGCGATTACGTAACCGTTGCCCTCTTTTTCCAGTCCGGTGGCAAACGGTTCGAATTCTACGGTGTAATCGGCGTCATTGCTGGTGAATGCCGCGGCAGTCAGGCCGAAGTTGATACTCTGGTCGATGGTTAAGTCTGCGGCCGGGTCAATCCCGTTCTTTTTCAGAATGTATTCGAAGACCATCTCAGGCATCCCGCCGGCTCTTCCCCCCAGCACCTTTTTCCCTTTCAGTTTATCCCAGGTAAAGGCTGGATCCGCCTCTCGGCCTACAAGGAAATTGCCGGCCCGCTGAGTCAGCTGCGCGAAGTTGACCGCGTAATCGTCAGAACCCTGCTGATAGACGTAGATGCTGGCTTCAGAACCCATAAAACCGATATCGGCGTCTCCGGAAATGAGTGCGGTCATGACCTTGTCGGCCCCGGCCCCGTTGACCAGAGTCAGATCGAGTCCTTCCTCCTCAAAGTACCCCAGTTCAATGGCTGCATACTGGGGGGCGTAGAAAATGGAATGGGCCACTTCATTTAGCACAACCGGCTGCAGCTGTTTCCTGGTATTTGTTTTACAGCCAGTGACACAGGCGGCAAGCATGGCGGTGACGAGAACAATGCTTACGATTTTTTTCATAAAACTCTCCTTTATTATTGATACTCATAGTGACATTGTATGAAGCGTGACAGGCTGCGGTTACGGGATAACAGGAAAAATATGCACGGTTGTCGGAAATAATCGAAAAAATCCAAAATCTATGATATAATGTGAACACTTGGCGAGGTATTTTCGAGCCTGGTGAGAACATATGCCTGGACACTTAGCGAGGTCTTTCACGAGCTTAGTGATCATGGTATAATGTGAACACTTGGCGAGGTCTTTCACGAGCCTGGTGAGAACAGATACCTGGACACTTGGCGAGGTATTTACGAGTTTGTTGAAAAAGGGGATTAAATATGAAAACATATCGCATGATTGTTCTTGATTTGGACGGAACGCTTACTAACCGTGATAAAGTGATAACACCGAAGACGAAAGCGGCGCTGATGCGCTTAAAGGAAGAAGGCGGAGTGATTGTTCTGGCCTCCGGGAGGCCCACCTATGGGGTGATGCCGCTGGCTGAGGAACTGGAACTGACAAAGACAGGGGGATTTATCCTTTCCTTCAATGGCGGGCGGATTATCAACTGTCAGACAGGGGAAACTGTATTTGCGAAGGAGCTTCCTGTGGAGTCAAACCGGAAGATTATCGCTCTGGCAAAGGAGCACGGGGTCAATATTTTAACGTATGAGAAAAACTGGATTGTCACGCCGGACGCCTCCGATATTTACGTTGGAAAGGAGTCGGCCATCAACAAACTGGAGGTGAAGCAGGTAGAGAATTTTGAGTCTTATGTGGATTTTCCGGTTGTGAAATTTCTGATGCTGGACGATGACGATTATCTGGCCATGGTGGAGCCGAAGGTCAAGGCGGCGCTGGGACGTGATTACAGTGTCTACCGCTCAGAACCGTATTTTCTGGAGATTCTTCCGAAGGGGATTGATAAGGCGGCCTCGCTGGAAAGGCTGCTCTCTCTGCTTGGAATGTCGAAAAATGAGATGATTGCCTGTGGCGACGGGTATAACGATTTATCCATGATCAAATACGCCGGACTTGGCGTTGCCATGGACAACGCGGTGCTTCCGGTGAAACAGGCCGCCGACTATGTGACGTATTCCAACAATGAGGATGGAATTGCCCATGTGGTAGAAAAATTTATGCTTTCTTAAAGTCAGGGGTGGACTTTACAACTTTAATATGCTAAAATATCCCTTAGAGCGAAAGCAAATGCAAAGGGGACTGATTAAAATTATGAATAAAAAGATTAAGACGGATGCAGTGGATCATCTGTTTCAGGCTGTCCTGACATTGAAGACACCGGAAGAGTGCTATACTTTTTTTGAGGATGTCTGCACGGTCAATGAACTGCTGAGCCTGTCTCAGCGCTATGAAGTGGCAAAGATGCTGAGGGAGGGACGCACCTATCTGGAGATTGCGGAGAAGACGGGGGCTTCCACTGCCACGATCAGCCGCGTCAACCGCTCGTTAAACTATGGCAATGACGGTTACGACATGGTTTTTAAGCGTCTTGAGGAGAACAGCGGGGTATAAGATATCACATAAGAAAAAAAGAAAGAAGAAATGGCCGCCGGCTATTTCTTCTTTTTAGATGGGGAGGTTTCCCTCATATCATCAATGATCTGTTCAATCATCTGCTTTTTCATATAGACGTCAAAGGAGAGTTCACAGACCAGCGAAAAGAGGCGGAGATATTCCCGGTCTTCCTCGTCGATCTCCTCATGGGCAAAGGTTTCTCCTGAACGCTCATATTTGCGGATGATGTCAGCCTTTAAACTGTCGATCTCTTCCGCTTCCAGGGAGAAGACCTCCTGATAAATGGCTTCCAGCGGCAGCGCATCAGGATTGGCAAAATGTTTTCCCGTCAGAGGGCGCAGCAGTTCTTCAATATCGCTGATGGACAGCAGATTCTTGAAATAGTAAATAAAAATAAGAAGCAGAATATGTTCTTTGGAATATTTCTTCTTGTTCGGCGCAGGGAGCAGGTTGTTCTTGGCGTAATTGTTAATCATGGTCTTCGTCAGGACCTTGTCGTCGGGATAGCGCTTCATGCCCTTCAGGTTTTCATCCATGAAAGTGGTAACCTGATCCATATATAGTTCAATATTCGGGATAGATTCCGGCTTAATGTGGCTTAAATTATCAAGGCGTCCCAGAATTTCGTGGATTCTTTCGTCATTCGTTTTCATATTTTCACCTCATGTTCTATTATATAGTATTGAATACTATATGACAAGCGAAAGATGTGCCAAAAATATTTTGAGACAGCCTGAAAAACTTTCTTGACTTTTGCCAAATGTGTGATAATCTAGTTATATACGGAAAGTACGAAAGGAGATACATAGAATGAAAAAAGTATTGGCAACAGAAAAGGCACCGGCAGCAATCGGACCATACTCCCAGGCAATTAAAGGGGGAGATTACGTATTTGTATCCGGACAGCTTCCGATTGATCCGGCAACAGGAGCATTTGCAGGTGAGGACATCGCTTCCCAGACAAAGCAGTCCTTAACCAACATCAAAGCGATTTTAGAGAGCGAAGGCC
>CAUEKH010000224.1 GCA_959018155.1 uncultured Hungatella sp. | reverse complement strand
GGTGTTCCGTAATATTCAACCATTATCTTGTCAAGTACATGAGGGTTTGCACGACCTGCTCTGATAGTAGTATATTCACTTGCAAGACTGTCTAATGACTTGCCCATTTTATCTTTAAATTCTTTTAATTCAATACTCATAATAGTCCTCATTTCTGCACACATTTTCATATATTTAAATCTGTATCAGGTGTGCACTGACACCGTTCATTTGCACCATACTATAAATTAAGCAGTTACAAGTGTACCTTTTGTCACACCGTTTACCGTGTTTACAATACTGTTTTCTTCATTTAAACCGAATATCATCATAGGCAGTCTGCTGTTTACGACATCCTCAATGCTTATCTCATCAAATTTCTTTGCATCAGGATTTACGGCAGGATCAGAGTCATACACACCATCTATTGATTTTGCAGAAAGAATAACGTCCGCTTCAATCTCGATGGCACGAAGAACAGTAGCCATATCTGTGGAGAAGTACGGATGACCGGTTCCACCGGCAAAGAATACAACCATACCCTTCTCAAAATACTTGTTCGCTCTGTCCTTTGAAAACAGCTTCGTCATCGATCCGCATTCAAACGGCGTCAGAATCTGTGTCTTCATCCCGGCATTGCGGAAAATCTCAGACACATAGATGCAGTTCATGACGGTAGCCAGCATACCAATCTGATCCGCCTTGGTCCGATCGATGGCATTGCTTGTCCTGCCGCGCCAGAAGTTTCCTCCGCCGATTACGATGCCCACCTCAACACCTGCGTCTACGGATATCTTTACCTGCCTGGCCACTTCCTTTACCGTCTCTTCATCAAAGCCTGTCTTATTCGGGCCGGCAAGGGCCTCCCCACTCAGTTTTAATAGTACTCGTCTTGGTTTCATAAGAACTCTCCTGTACTTTTGTATTATCAGAATGATTATAGCATATTTTTTTTCCAATGGGAAGAGGAAAAAATGCCACAGTCCACCCTGCATGAGGTCTGTGAGACGGGACAGCTCCTGCAGCCACAGTTCTGACTCATGTTTCCAGGTGCGTCCGTTCTTAGGCCGGTGCAATACGTCCAGAAGGGCACCGCCGGCATTCATTGGATTTTTCTGAAGAAAAATCCAATTCAGGCCTGCTGAAAATCCGGCTTTGTGGCCGGATTTTCTCCCTCCTGGACGCATTGCGCCAGCCTGAGAACGGACGCACCTTCCAACAAATCGTCAGAACCGTGGGTGGAGGGACCGCCGCGCCTCGCAGGCCTCATGCAGTGTGAACAGTCATAACGATAACCTGCACGCTCCGCGCACAGGCCACCGTCTTCAAAAAAATAAGGCAGCAACGAATTTCTCGTCACCGCCTCATTTTCTGCCGCATCTTTAATATCCGGCTGCTATATATTGTTCTATCAAACGATCCAGTTCTACACTTCTCTCATAAATCGTATCGCTGTCTTCTTCTCTGTCTATACTTCTGTTTAATCTCTCCCTGGCCTCTTCTATTCTTGTAATCAGTTCATCCTTTGAGTTCATCTCATGCTTCTCCTTTGCTCTTTAATCGTAACTGTCTGTATTTCCAGAAGAGTGCAAGAGCTGATATCACTACCAGTATGAGTGACAGGGCCTGAGAGACTGCAATCCCGGTTCCAAAAAATATAAGCTGATCCGTGCGAAGTCCCTCAATCCAAACTCTTCCCAGGCCGTAGCCCAAAAGGTAGATAAGAAGCATCTCCCCATCAAATTTCTTACGTTTCCGATACCAGAGCATGAAAACCAGTACTCCGAGATTCCAGACTGATTCATAAAGGAAAGTCGGGTGAACCTGAATGTATTCCACTCCATCCTTTATAATCATGTGATCGATGAGTTCCTGAGAAATCATGCTTTCATTAACGAGCGCTCTTCTGATTCTCATGGCAAACAGACTATCCGTATATCCGCCAAACGCTTCACAGTTAAAGAAGTTTCCCCATCTTCCTATAATCTGTCCGGTTATCAGCCCGAGACAGCCGCTGTCCGCCATGGAAAAGAAGGAAAGCTTCTTGACCTTAGTGTATACAGTCAGAGTGATGACTGCCGCTATGACGCCGCCATAGATGGCCAGCCCACCGCCTCGGAGATTGAAAATCTGCAGCAAGTTGTTTTTATAATTATCCCAGTCAAATACAACATAATAAATCCGGGCGCCCATAATCGAGAAAATAATCGCATATAAGGCAAAGTCCAGATAGATATCCGGATCCTGTCCTCTTCTCTTTGCGTCACTCGTAGCAACCCAGAGTCCTGCCAGTATTCCAATCCCTATGATAATTCCGTAAAAAGCAATGCGGAATCCAAATATCGAGATACTGTTTCGCAAATGGTCTATCGTAATTCCCAAATGGTCAAAACTAATATCTGTAGCATTTGCCATCGTCTTCTCCTTTCGATGTTTTCTTTATTTTACCCCGCGAACCTCCAAAAATCAATTTATTTCGCCCGACATATTCGTCCATAATTCGACAAAGACGACTGGTTTTTCAGCCTTTTTTCCGTTTTTTGTCGACAGCATCAACAGGAAAATCAGGAAAAATCAGGATTCTTGAGAGTTTCACTCTTTTATTTTTAAGGATAATATGATATTCTATATTAGTTGTAAGAAAAAATCAACCATAAATTAGGAAGAGGATCTGAATTCTCTGAAAAATGATACAGGGTTTGTGGTACTGTAAATATTATAATAGGAAGGTATTGCTATGAAGTTAGGTATTGTTGGACTGCCAAATGTCGGAAAAAGCACGTTATTTAATTCTCTTACAAAGGCCGGCGCTGAGTCGGCGAACTATCCGTTCTGCACGATTGACCCGAATGTAGGGGTTGTACCGGTGCCCGATGAGCGGCTTGGAAAGCTGGCCGCTCTCTATGATTCCGCCAAGATTACCCCGGCTGTCATCGAGTTTGTGGATATCGCAGGACTCGTAAAGGGCGCTTCCAAAGGCGAGGGTCTTGGAAATCAGTTCCTTTCCAATATCAGGGAAGTGGACGCCATCGTACACGTGGTTCGCTGTTTTGAGGACGGCAATGTAATCCATGTAGATGGCAGTGTCAATCCGTTAAGAGATATTGAAACGATCAATTTAGAGCTTATTTTCTCTGATCTGGAGATTTTGGACCGCCGAATCGCAAAAACTGCCAAGGGCGCGTTTAATGACAAGTCTCTGGCGAAAGAAGTCGAAATTTTAAAGCAGATTAAGGCGCATCTGGAGGATGGAAAGCTGGCCAGAAGCATGGAGATCGAGGATGACGATATGAGGGATTTCGTGGCCTCCTTAAATCTTCTCACCTACAAACCGGTAATCTTCGCCGCCAATGTGGCTGAGGATGATTTGGCTGACGATGCCGCCTCCAATCCGTACGTTGCTGATGTGCGCAAGTTCGCCGCTGAGAATGGCAGCGAAGTGTTCGTTATCTGTGCTCAGATTGAGCAGGAGATCGCAGAGCTCGAGGAAGACGAGAAAAAGATGTTCTTAGAGGACTTAGGCTTAAGCGAGTCCGGTTTGGAGAAGCTGATTGCCGCCAGCTACCACTTGCTCGGCCTCATCAGCTACTTAACAGCAGGCCCCACTGAGACGCGCGCCTGGACGATTAAACAGGGGACAAAGGCTCCTCAGGCTGCCGGAAAGATTCATTCCGACTTCGAACGCGGCTTTATTAAGGCCGAAGTAGTCAACTACCAGGATTTACTGGACTGCGGCACCTACAGTGCGGCGAAGGAAAAGGGGTTGGTAAGGATGGAAGGAAAAGAGTACGTGGTAAAGGACGGGGACGTGGTACTGTTCCGGTTTAATGTGTAAGAGATAAGACAAAGATAGGATATTTCCTCAGGATATTGAATTTTCCATTCAAAATCCTGAGGGATTTTTTATTGAAGACGGTGACCTGTGCACGGAGCGTGCAGGTTATCGTTTCATGAATGAGGGGCCAGGGGAGTTGAAATGTCGAAGACACATTTTTATGAAGCCTCAGGGCCAGCGCTGTCTGAAAAAGCCGGGTAAAAATTCCGACAAAAAAAGACAGGAAAGAATCTCTTCTCTCCTGCCACGCTTCATCTCTCGATGCCCCACATTCACGGACAGCTTCCCGCCCTTTGGATACCGGAAATGGATTCTGCTTACATCTCTCCGAGGCCGCTCTCGATGGCTTCTGTCAAAGTCTTCATTGCAGCTTCTTCATCCTCGCCGTCACAGATTAAGTTGATCTCTGTACCACACTTAATCCCGGCTGCCATTACGTTCAGCACACTCTTAGCCACTACCCTCTTCTCACCACATTCGATGATAATGTCACATTTAAACTTCATGGCCGTCTGGGAAAGGACTCCCGCTGGTCTTAAATGAAGCCCGGATGGATTTACTACAGTCAGTGTTTTACTCAGCATAATGATATCTCCTTTATCCTCTAATTTAATATACTCCTTATTGTTAATTTTATTACAGTTTCCAATTCATGTCAAGACAAACCGGCCCCGGTTTTTAGATATTTTCCACAAAAGGCGAAAGTCAGCTAAGCCGGATTTTTCGATTCCTGACGGTTTCTGGAATAGACGCAGCCGCAGTAATTCTGGCGGTAGAGGTCATGCTCTTTCGACAGTTCCACCGACCTTTTATAACCATTTCTCTTCTTAAAATCGGAGGGAAGATAAGACACATGGTACTCCTTTGCCAGCTTCTCGCCAATCTCATTTAACTTGTCCGCATCCTTTAAAGGGCTGATGGAAAGGGTCGTGGTAAAGTAGTCGTAATGGCCTGCAGCCGCCACCTTGGCCGCCTCTGAGATGCGCAGCTTATAACAGCGGAAACATCTCTCGCCGCCTTCCGGCTCCTCCTCATACCCCTTCGCCATGCGGAAAAATTCATCCGGCTCGTAGAGACCATTGCGCAGCCGGACCGGATGGGTAAACTTCATCTCGCGAATCAGCCGGTCCAGTTCCTCCACCCGCTTTAAATACTCTCCGGCCGGGTAGATGTTCGGATTATAGTAGTAGACTGTGATATCGAAGTATTCCGATAAATACTCCAGCACGTAACTGCTGCACGGGGCGCAGCAGCTGTGAAGCAGGAGTTTCGGCACCTTTCCCTACTCCTTCAAGTCCATCAAGATTGCATCCAGTTCCTTCTGATAATTCCTGTGATTCATCCATGTCC
>CAUEKH010000223.1 GCA_959018155.1 uncultured Hungatella sp. | reverse complement strand
ATTTTCTTTTTCATCTCTATTAGCTGAGCAAATCCGGTTTTTACTTCCATCGGCACAGACGAGGGACAAGACTGCGGTGAGTCCCGGCCAGATGGTAAAGCTTGTCGATGATTTGCGGGAAGAATTCGACTATGTCCTGCTGGACTGCCCGGCGGGTATCGAACAGGGCTTCCAGAACGCGGTTGCAGGGGCTGACAGGGCCCTTGTGGTGACGACGCCGGAGGTCTCCGCGATCCGTGACGCGGACCGCATTATCGGGCTTTTGGAAGCTGCCGATATGAAATCCATCGACTTGATTGTGAACCGCATACGTATGGACATGGTGCGCAGGGGCGATATGATGTCCCTCGACGATGTGATGGACATTCTTGCTGTCGATATCATCGGTGCAGTGCCTGATGACGAGGACATCGTCATTTCCACCAACCAGGGAGAGCCTCTGGCGGGTATGGCCACTCCGGCCGGACAGGCATACATGGATATCTGCAGACGAATTACCGGGGAGACGGTGCCGCTTGACAACCCTGCTGTGCGGGGAGGTCTCTTCTTTAAACTCTCGCATCTCCTAAAGAGAGCGTAGGAGGGAAGCGTATGAGCCTGTTCCCTGTATTCCGTAAGAAGAATTCAGGAGAAATTGCAAGAAATCGTCTGAAGCTTTTGCTGGTTGCGGACAAGGCTGACTGTTCTCCTGAGATCATGCAGATGATAAAAGACGATATGGTACATGCAGTATCGAGATATATGAATGTAGACGATGAAAGGATAGAGATACAGATGAAGAAAATAAAGCAGCCGGACTGCGATATTTACATGCCGGTACTTTATGCGAACATCCCTATTCGTGAGTTGCCTGATAAGGGGATATACTGATTATGTTTTCTGACTATAATTTTAAATACTATAATTACCGGTTACTTCTTTACATGGTGGCTCTGGCCGTTCTTGGAATCCTGGTGGTGGCGAGTGCGTCCGGCCAGGATTCCGCGACGGTGTCGAAACAGATTATCGGCGTTATCGCGGGCCTTGCCCTGGCGGTCGGAATCTCCATTATAGACTATCACAGGCTGATTAATTTATATGCCCTCGATTACGCGGTATGCATCCTCATGCTGGCTGCAGTACTGGTAATGGGCCACTCGGCAGGCGGCGCCAAAAGATGGATCAATCTGCCGGGAATCGGACGGATTCAGCCTTCTGAATTCGTAAAGATAGGTTTCATCCTGTTCTTTTCCTGGTACTGGAATAAGTTCCAGGAGAAGATGAACCAGCCTGTCATGGTGGCGCTGGCCGCAGTGCTGGCTGCGATTCCCATTGGCCTGATTTTTGCAGAGCCGAACTTATCAACCAGTCTGGTGTTTATCGTCATTGTCCTGTGCATGGTTTTTGCCGCAGGAATCAGCTGGCGCTGGATTGGCGGTGTGCTTGCGGTTGCAATCCCCTCGGGGACTTTGTTTATCTACCTGCTGACACGCGGCAAGGTGCCGTTTATCCGCGGATATCAGGCAAAGAGAATTCTTGCCTGGATTTATCCTCATGCGGAGCAGTATGCGGAGAATATGTATCAGCAGAGAAATTCTATTATGGCAATCAGTTCCGGACAGCTTCAGGGAAAGAGACTTTTTAATACAACCATCGCATCCGTCAAGGATGGGAACTGGCTGGGAACGACGGGTGAGACCGACTTTATCTTCGCCATTATCGGCGAGGAACTTGGATTTATAGGAAGTGTGGCGGTTATCACGGTTTTCGGCCTGATTGTATTTGAATGTCTCCGCATGGCCTATAAGTCGAAGGACATGGCGGGAAGACTGCTCTGTACAGGGATGGCAGCTTTAATTGGGTTTCAGGCGTTTGCCAACATTGCCGTTGCAACCCAGATTTTTCCCAATACAGGGCTTCCGCTTCCGTTTATCAGTTCCGGAGTCAGTTCCCTGGTCAGTATTTTCATGGGGATGGGACTCGTGCTGAATGTGGGATTGCAGCGTAAAATCGGTAATTATTAAGGAGGTATATCGTTATGAATATAGGATTAGTAGCGCATGATTCGAAAAAGAAACTGATGCAGAACTTCTGCATCGCTTACAGAGGAATTTTAAGCAAACACGCGCTGTTTGCCACAGGCACTACCGGGCGCCTGATTGAGGAAGTTACGAATTTAAATATCCACAAGTATTTAGCCGGTCATTTAGGCGGAGAGCAGCAGTTAGGGGCCGATATTGAACACAATGAGATCGACCTCGTTATTTTCCTGCGCGATCCGTTAAGTCCCAAACCGCACGAACAGGATATCATGAATATCATGAGAATCTGCGATATGCACAACATTCCTCTGGCCACGAACTTGGCAACTGCAGAGCTTTTAATCAAGTCTCTCGACCGCGGCGATTTGGAATGGCGCGAGATGTACAAGTAGGTGTCCGCAGTGAGAAAGAACACAATCTTAAGAACCGGCTGTATCCTGTTGTGCTGCATGTCGATGGTGACCGGCTGTTCCGCGTTTTCAAAGCTGGAACAGCCCTATGAACTTGCGGAGAGGGCGGCTTTCCTCGAATCCGGTTTATCGTCCGGTAAGGCGGAGAGTTTTGCCCATGATCTCTGTGTTATCACAGATGACACTCCTGCTGTCGATTCTTCACTGACAGCGGAAGCGGCCGCTGTGTTCGACGTCACGGACGGCAGCGCCATATTCGGCAGGAACGCTTTTGAACGGCTCTATCCGGCCAGTGTCACGAAGGTGATGACGGCTCTTCTGGCTGTCAAATACGGGAATCTGGCGGATGAGGTAACCGTGACGGAGGATGCGGTAATTACAGAATCCGGTGCCACATTATGTGGGATCAAACCGGGAGATAAGCTTACAATGGAGGAACTCCTCTATGGTCTGATGCTCCCGTCCGGCAATGACGCAGGCGCGGCGATTGCTGTCCACATGGATGGCAGTATGGAAAAGTTTGCCGAACGCATGAATGAAGAAGCGAAAAGCCTGGGAGCGACAGGAAGCCATTTTGTCAATCCCCACGGATTAAATGACGACAATCATTATACGACGGCGTACGACTTATATCTGATTTTTAATGAAGCCATGAAGTACCCTGATTTTATGAAGGTAATCGGCGAGAAATCTTATACGGCCGAATATACCGACGCGGAGGGGAAGGCAGTCACGAAGACCTGGAAGGCGACGAACTGGTATATGACCGGAGAGCGCCAGATGCCGGAGGGACTGACCGTACTTGGCGGAAAAACCGGCACGACGAAGGCGGCCGGAAACTGTCTCATTCTTGGAAGTGAGGATAAGAATGGGGGCCAGTATATTTCCGTAGTGCTCAAAGCGCCTGATAGAAAGGGGCTTTACGAGAACATGACAAATATATTGAATAAAATTGTAGATTAGTCGTTGCGTTTTTTAGAGATTTGTACTATAATTACTTTAATATTAATAGACTTTTTATACAAATCATATAACTCAAGGAGGAGATCGCTATGGTGCAGATAATAGCAGGAGAAAAGGGTAAGGGGAAGACAAAACATCTGTTGGACAGGGCTAATTCCGCCATCAAAGATTCTAAGGGTTCCATCGTCTATTTAGACAAGAGTTCGAAACATATGTATGAACTCAGCAACAAGATCCGTCTTATCAATGTAAAGGAATATCCGATTACATCAAGCGAAGGTTTTATTGGTTTTATCTGTGGTATCGTATCACAGGATCATGATTTAGAGATGATGTTTTTAGACAGCTTCTTAAAGCTGGCATGTTTAGAGGGAGAGGACATCACCGAGACTATCAATACTTTGGAAAGAATTGGTGAAAGGTATCACGTAACTTTCGTTCTCAGCGTATCTATGGACGCAGAGAATCTGCCTGAGAATGCAAAGGCCGATGTGGTTGTTTCATTATAATCATACATAAAGCGCAGTAACCGGTATGCTGTGTGCACAGGTTGCTGCCAATGATAAAGGGGACTGAGAACAGTCCCCTTTTTACTTGATATTTTTGCGGTTTCCTTTTATAATAGCTAGAAAGGAAGGGAGGCGCTCACTTGGCAAAGCAAAAGGCAAAGCCCCGCAAAAAGCAGGCTGCCCCACAAAAGAAGAATAAGATTATACGCTATCGCCGTCCTCTGCAAATCAACGTCGGGATGATTATCTTCGCGCTGATTTTCGTCTATATGGTGTTCAGCGTTTATACTTATATACGCAGGGACAAGGTTCAATTCTACGAGGTACAGGACGGAAGTATTGTCAATAACACGGACTACACGGGGATCATCCTCCGCGAAGAGAAGGTTAAGACTGCTGACCGGCCCGGCCACATTAATTATTATGTGAGAGAAGGAAAGAGGGCTTCTGTGGGCACACGGGTCTACTCCATCGACGAGACGGGAAATATCACGGCTTTTCTGGAGGAGCACGCAGAAGATAATGTGACGCTGACGGGAGAGAATTTAGCGGACTTAAAGAAGCAGCTGACCGTATTCAGCCTGACGTATGACGATGACCATTTTAATACTGTCTACGACACGAAGTATACACTGGAAGCAGATGTCGTGGAGTATACAAACTTTAATGCCCTCGACAATGTGGGCGATTTGCTCGACGAGGCCGGAATCAATTTCCAGCAGGTTCGGGCGGATGAGGCCGGCGTGATATCCTATGGAATCGACTCCTTCGAAAACCTCACAGTCTCTGATATCTCTGATGCCGTGTTTGACCGCAGCACTTACACGAAGGTGATCACGAAGTCGGGAAAACTGATAGAGGCGGGAACCCCGGTTTATAAAGTTATCACCTCGGATCTGTGGTCTGTGGTATTTCCGATGACGGAGGACGACGTGAAGCTGTATGGCGACAGGACAAGCCTGACTGTGAATTTTAAGGGGCGGGATTTAAAAACCGCCGGAAATTTCTCCATGCTTGTGGGAACCGATGGGAAGACGTACGGAAAGATTGATTTTGACAAATATATGATTCAGTTTGCCTCGGACAGATTTCTCGAGTTTGAGATTGTAACGGACAAGGTTGAAGGGCTTAAGATACCCGCTTCCGCGGTTACGACGAAGGATTTCTACCTGGTGCCGATGGATTACGTGACACAGGGCGGTGACAGTTCTGATACAGGCTTTAACAAGGAAGTTTACTCTGAGTCCGGTACGTCCGTGGTCTTTG
>CAUEKH010000222.1 GCA_959018155.1 uncultured Hungatella sp. | reverse complement strand
GGAAGCCAGCGCCACATGCGGATTCGGGTACGGAATTTTAAAGGCGGTCCATATGGGACTTGTTTCCGCAGAGTATGAGGCCGTCGCACAGAAAGCGCTCGTTCCCGTGCTCGACTGCATTGATGAAGAGGGAATCGTAACTCAGGTTTCCTATGGAACGCCGATGGGCCGGGAGAGCATCCAGTTCTATAAGGACATTGAACTGCGGCCGATGCCGTACGGCCAGGCCATGGCCATGCTGTTTTTGCTGGAAGCGTGGAAGAAATAACGGACAGGAAGGGATGGGACGATGGAAGAGGACAGACTGGCGGCATTGAAATACAAGCCGGTAATGATGAAGGATAAAAAGGAACCGTTTGATATAACGGCAATGGGATATACAGTATTCAGAGAGACGAGGCAGAGTGATTCCTTTCCCAAAAGAGTGGTAAAGGTGGAGAAAGGAGTTCAGTTTGCCATAGAGTACGCGATCTGGTATGACTTCGATATCCAGCATCTCTATGAACTGGAACACGTCTGGGTTTATGTGGGAAACGATGGAAGCGTGCTGAAGGTGGAAGGAAGTTTTCACGGAAAGTATCTGAATATGGTGGATTTGGACACCGGGGAAGCGGTTGTGTCAGAAAGCGTTCATCCGGTTGTCTACACACAGCCGGGAAAACACGCCATAGTCCCTGATCCGCGGGTGATCAGATTGATTCCGGGGTGGCGGGAAAGCTGCCTGGAAGAAGCGGGGGAGGCCGGCGTGCTGGTACAGGATATGTTCTGTGACAGGATCCATACGGATGAGGAGCTGCAGGCGAAGACAGAGCGGTATATCCGGGAAAATTACGGATTCGTTCCGTCGATGGAATTTGAGCCATTCATAATAGAAGACAGCGAAATCATGACCTGGGAGGAACTGAAGGAGACGATTCCGCTGCGGGTGAACAAACAGATTGAAAAGATAAAAGAATGGAAATCATAGGGAAACACCTTCTGCTACACGGATGGCGCAGTTTTGCTCTCTGCAGTAAGTGTTGAAGTCATCGCTTAAGGCCTTGTCCGTGATGAGGTAATGAAACTGGCTGATTTCTCCATACGTCATGAGGGAGGTTTTCCCGAATTTGGAGGAGTCGGCCAGCAGATAGTGCTTCTGGCTCTTTTTTAAGGCCGCCTTCTTGATATTGTACTCTTCAGTCGACGCGTTGCAGATGCCGGACTGGATGGAGAAACCGGTACAGGCCATAAATGCCCGGGCAATGTTGAAGGCCTCCAAGTATTCGATACATGAACTCCCGACGATGGAGGCGGTATCACGCTTTAGCGTGCCAGGCAGGACGATGAGGTTGATGTTCGGATGGTTTAAGGATTTGTTGATGACCTGGACACTGGCCGTAATAACGGTGACCGATGACAGATGTGTTAAATAATCCACAATATTCATGGTGGTGGTGCCGCTGTCAATAAAAATGGTGTCGCGTTCGCGCACATACGATGCCGCATACTGCGCAATAGCCTGTTTGCTGTCCGCATTCCGGTTGGCGCGCTCATGGAACGTGACGAGTTCCGGAATCACAGCGGCATTCTCTAAGGCGACGACGCCCCCATAAACCTTCTCAACGCTTCCGCGTGAGACCAGGACTTCCAAATCGCGCCGCACCGTGTTCTTCGATATCCCGAATTCGTCACACAGGGAGTCGATGGAGGCGGTTTTGTGTTCGAGAATGTAATGTTCCAGCTTGTCGATACGGGAAATTCTCATAAAATGTACTCCTTCTTACTTATTTTACGAAACTGTCTTATTTTGATTATAACAGACTTTGTGAAAAATACAAGAAATTAACCATAATATAATCAAAAAGTTAGAAAGAGTTTCTTGTATATCTTGACTGTACCGGAGAAAAGTGCTAAAATACAACCAAAAGTAAACATGAATAAAATCAAAATATAATCAATTCTGCCGTGGGATTATCGGGGCGGAAATCGAAATAAGAACAGGGGAGGGGTTTGATATGGGACTCGTCACAATGAAGGCACTGTTAGAGCAGGCGTCCGGGAAAGACAGGGCTGTCGGGGCATTCAGTGTCGGTAATATGGAGATGGTGAAGGGTGCAGTAAAAGCGGCAGAAGAGATGGACACCCCCATTATTCTGCAGATTGCCGAAGTGCGTTTAAAGCATTCACCGCTTGGCTTAATGGGGCCGATGATGGTGGAGGCCGCAAGGGAGGCGAAGGTTGATGTTGCGGTTCATTTAGATCACGGCAAGACGATGGAAGTGTTAAAACAGGCGCTTGAGTTTGGATTTACCTCTGTTATGCTTGACGGTTCCACCCTGCCTTTTGAGGAGAATATCGCAAAGACGAAGGAAGCGGCCGCCCTTGCCGCAGCGTATGGGGCGACTCTGGAGGCGGAACTGGGGCTGGTAGGCGGAAGCGAGGATGGCAGTACGGATGAAGGAATCCGCTGTACCAATCCGGAGTCTGCCCGGATCTTCTGTGAGCAGACCGGTGTGGATGCTCTGGCTGTAGCTATCGGCAACGCGCACGGGAATTATCCGGTGGCGCCGACTCTGGCTTTCGACGTGCTGGAACAGATTGATAAGAAGACGAGTGTCCCTCTGGTGCTGCATGGCGGGACGGGAATCACCCCGGAGGATTTCAGAAAGGCCATCGGCTTTGGAATCCGGAAGATCAATATTGCCACCGCAAGCTTTGACAGCCTGACAAGGGAAGCCGGAAAGTATCTGTCAACAGAAGGAAAACACGATTACTTCGGGCTGAATGAGGCCATGGTGCAGGGTGTTTATTTCAATGTAAAGAATCATATCCGCATTTTTAACTGTGTGGAACCATTGTAGGTAATTAATATTTTAAATACATATGTTTTATATAAAGGAAGGAGTTTCATTATGCTTAACAAGGAGAAAGTAAAATTAGGAATTGCCCCCATCGCGTGGACCAACGACGACATGCCAGATCTGGGAAAGGAGAATACCTTTGAGCAGTGTGTCAGTGAGATGGCATTAGCCGGTTTCACAGGTTCCGAGGTGGGAAATAAGTATCCGAAGGATGTGGAGGTATTAAAGAAAGCGTTAGGCCTTCGCGGCGTGGAGATCTGCAACGCCTGGTTTTCCACATTTTTAATCAGCAAACCGTATGAGGAGACAGAGGTGGAATTCGAGAAGCACGTGGCATTTTTAGCCGCCATGGGCGCGAAGGTAGTCGGCGTTTCCGAGCAGAGTTACAGCACCCAGGGGATGCTGGACAACCCAATCTTTGAGAACCGCCACATCATGAACGATGAGGAGTGGAAGCTTCTCTGCGACGGATTAAACCGTCTGGGTAAGCTTTCAAAGGAGAAATACGGGGTTGCTCTTACATTCCATCATCACATGGGAACCGTAGTTCAGCAGGCGGACGAGGTGGAGCGCATGATGGCCGGAACGGATCCGGAGTATGTAAGCCTCTTATTTGACAGCGGCCATTTCGCATACTGCGGCGAGGACCCGCTGGCGATGGTGACGAAGTATGCCGGCAGAATCAAACACGTTCATTTAAAAGATATCCGTCCGGAAGTGGTGGAGAAGGTAAAAGCAGAGCGCATGAGTTTCTTAGACGGCGTACGCGCCGGCGCATTTACGATTCCGGGAGACGGCTGCATCAACTTCGACCCGATTTTCAAGGTACTGGAAGATACCGGGTATGAGGGATATATGGTAGTTGAGGCGGAGCAGGATCCGGCAAAGGCCAATCCGTTTGAATACGCGGTCCGCGCAAGGAAGTTCATCGCTGAAAAGACAGGTTTATAAAGAAGAAACACGACATTATTAAATAAAGGAGATAAAAATTATGGTAACAGTTGGTATTATCGGAGCAGGAAGAATTGGTAAAGTACATACACAGAGCATCTGCAATATTGTAAAGAACGCGAAAATCAAAACAATCGCCGATCCGTTCATGAATGACGAGACTGCCGCATGGGCGAAGAGCATGGGTGTGGAGAACACTACGAAGGATTATAAGGAGATTTTAGCTGACCCGGAGATTCAGGCGGTTTTAATCTGTTCCTCCACCAATACTCATTCCCCGATTTCCGTTGAGGCCATCAAGGCGGGAAAGCACGTATTCTGTGAGAAGCCAATCGACCACGACATTGAGAAGATCAAAGATGTCATTGATGCGTTAAAGGACAGCAAGGTGAAGTATCAGGTAGGCTTCAACCGTCGTTTTGACCACAACTTTGAGGCGGTAAGAAACGCTGTTGTGGCCGGCAAGATTGGCGAACCGCATATCATCAAGGTAACTTCGAGAGATCCGGAGCCGCCGAGTGCTGAGTATGCTGCCGTATCAGGTGGTATGTTCTTAGATATGACTATCCATGATTTCGATATGGTGCGCTATCTTGCAGGCTGCGACGCAGAGGAAATCTATGTTCAGTCCGCTGTTTTAGTTGACCCTGCCATTGGGGAAGCAGGCGATGTGGATACGGCGGTCATCACTCTGAAGATGGAAAATGGCGCCATTGCCGTCATCGACAACTCCAGAAAAGCTGCTTACGGATACGATCAGAGAGCAGAAGTCTTCGGATCCAAGGGAATGGTTGCAACCTCCAACGACACACAGTCCAGCGCTGTTTTAAGCACGGTTGACGGTGTGACAGGTGAGAAGCCTCTCTACTTCTTCTTAGAGCGATATATGGATTCCTTCGCAAAAGAAGTGAACTGCTTCATCGACGCGATCGAGAACGACACGGATACGCCATTAGGTGTTGAGGATGGCTTAAAGCCGGTACTGATGGGAATTGCTGCGAAGAAGTCTGTAGAGGAGCACAGACCTGTTAAAATTTCCGAAATTATGATGTAGGAAATAAACGCAATTAAATGATTGTAGGAAAAAGGAAACTGTCAGGAAACGTCATGGCTGTGGAGAAGCAGCAATGGCGTTTCCTGACATTATATAATACGAGGAGAAAAGGGGTTATACATGGAACTGATAGCAGACTATTTTATGGATATATCAGAGAGTTATGATTTGGCTTACCAGTGCCGTTTGTTTTTAAGAATTATTGTAGCCGGAGTTTTCGGCGGACTGATTGGGTATGAGAGAAAGAACCGATCCAAGGGGGCAGGTATGAGGACTCATGCCATTGTTGCCATGGGTGCGGCGCTGATGATGATTGTCTCCAAGTACG
>CAUEKH010000221.1 GCA_959018155.1 uncultured Hungatella sp. | reverse complement strand
GGTATTGTTCGAAGCTTCCTCTGAAACGATAACCAGCGCTGCCTTTCCACTCTTCACAGATTTCTCTGTCATAAATTCCCCGCTTGCAGTCTTGCCGGCTTTTGTGGCCAGACCAATCAGATTAAGGACTTTTTGTCTGTTATCCAAGCTGTTCCATCTCCTTTTCCAATGTTTCGTACACTTCCTTTGGAATCGCCATCTTAAAGGAACGTTCCAGCCCTTTGCTCTTAACCGCCTTCTTAAAACATTCCATCGAAGGGCAGAGGTAAGCCCCGCGGCCATTCTTCCGTCCCGTCGCATCCAGAATGATTTCATCCTCTGCCGTCTTAAGCACACGAATCATCTCTTTTTTACTTTTCATCTCACCACAGCCGATACACTGTCTGAGGGGTATTTTCTTTGTACTCACTTTTCCATCACTTCCCGTTTCTCTTTATTCGTTACTGTCAGAGCCGTCTTCCTGGTAGTTTTCCTGGTAATCGTCTTCAAGTCCTTCCTGTTCATCGTCCTGATACTCTTCTGAGTATCCGTCGTCATAATTTTCAAATTCCACAATGCCGTCTTCCTGATAATCGAGGCCAAGTTCTTCGAACAGCCCCATCTCTCTGGCCTGTGTCTCACTCTTAATATCGATCTTGTAGCCTGTCAGTCTGGCTGCCAGTCTGGCGTTCTGTCCTTCCTTGCCGATAGCCAGAGATAACTGGTAATCCGGTACGATCACCTGGGCTTCTCTCGTCTCCTCATCAGCCACAACACAGATAACCTTGGCCGGGCTTAAGGCATTTTCAATCAGGTATGCAGGATTGTCGTCCCAGTTAATAATATCAATCTTCTCGCCGCGAAGCTCATTGACGATGGAGTTGACTCTCGCGCCGTTTAAGCCGACACATGCGCCGACCGGGTCGACGTTCTGGTCGTTTGACTTCACGGCAATCTTCGTTCTGGAACCGGCCTCTCTCGCAATTGCCTTGATTTCCACTGTTCCGTCCTTCACTTCGGCTACCTCAGATTCAAAGAGACGCTTTACTAAATCCGGATGGGTTCTGGACACGGAAATCCTCGGTCCCTTCGGCGTATCCTTCACTTCCAGCACGTAAACCTTGATTCTCTCGGTTGGCTTGAAAATCTCGCCCTTCACCATCTCGGTTTCATTTAAAATGGCATCCACCTTTCCTAAGTTGATGCTGGCGTTCTTTCCCAAATATCTCTGGACAATACCGGTCACCACTTCCTTCTCCTGGCAGTACCAGTCATTGAACAGGGCTTTTCTTCCTTCCTCACGGATTTTCTGCAGGATTACGTTCTTTGCATTCTGGGTTGCAATTCTGCCGAACTTTTTCGAGTCGATAGGACACTGTACAATATCTCCGATTTCATACTTCGGATCTGTCATCTTTGCTTCAGCAAGGCTGATTTGAAGCAGCGGATCCTCCACTTCCTCCACAACTTCCTTTTCTGCGTAAACAGTAAAGTCGCATGTATCATGGTTGATGCTCACCTTTACATTATCAGCCTTTCCAAAATGGTTCTTGCACGCTGTCAGAAGAGAATTCTCGATTGCTTCCAGCAGGGTTTCCTTGCTGATATTATTCTCCTTTTCCAGAATATCCAGTGCCTCTAACAGTTCCTTATTCATTTTTTTATCCTCCTAAAAATCATCTCATACTGTCTGGCAGCAAACAAACTCGTCACACGCATCCGTTGCCGTCCCCAGACGATAACCTGCCCGCTTCGCGCACAGATAACCGTCACCAGTCAAAAGCCAGCCGAATCAGCGCGATCTCCGGACGGTTAAATACAATCTCATTTCCGTCTTCTTCTGTTATCGTTACCGTGTCCTTATCGTATGCTTTTAAAGTACCCGTAAAGTCCTTCTGCTTATTCCTCGGTTTGTACAATTTAATTTCAACTTCTTTTCCGATGCTCCTGTCAAAAGCTTTGTCTTTCTTAAGCGGCCGGCCCAGTCCCGGGGAACTTACCTCCAAAATGTAGCTTTCTTCGATGAAATCTTTCTCATCCAGCCACTCACCCAGCCTGCGGCTGACGACCTCACAGTCATCCACCGTGATTCCGCCCTCTTTGTCGATATAAGCCCGCAGATACCAGCTTCCCGCCTCTTTTACATACTCCACATCGACCAGTTCGAAATGGTATTCTTCCATCATGGGCAGCAGATAAGCCTCTACCCTGGACTCATAATTTTCTTTCTTTGTCATCAATCATCCCACCTTCCACGCTTCCCCCATGCAAACGCGAAGGGGACCTGCCTCTTTACAAAATTGAAAGAGTGGACTTTCGCCCACTCTTTATCAGCCAATCTTTCATGTTATCAGTTGAAGTATAGCACTAATCTGACGGGAATGCAAGTTTTTTTTGAAAAATCACGAAAAACGCGAAAAAGGGTTACGGTTCCTACCTGCCTTCCAGCCGCGTCCATACCTGCATTTCATTTTCTCCCCTGTTCGCCCACATATAATAAGGAATAAATTGGAGACGGCATGGTTCCTTTTTCTGTTTTCCCGCAGTCTTATAAAGGCCGCCCTCCCCCTCCGGGAGGCTGTAGCGGTATCCGTCTGCCAAAATTGTGACACCGGAAACGCCGGCAATTTCTGTTTCCCCTGTCCTGGCCGACGGATTTTCTGCAATCTCAGTCAGATGGAGGTATTTTCCGTTATCGGCCTCTTCTGAGCAGTAAACGACCGGACCTCTCAAGAAAGCTGCTTTTCCGAAATCTTCCCGGACAAGGGGATTCGCTTCCATCAGGCGGATTTCCATTGGGAAATGAAGATGGATTGTCTCTTCTTCTCCCCACGTTTTCGTCAGATAGAGGTAGCCATCTTTCTCCCTGATCTCTGCCCCGGCAGCGCCCTCGATCTGATAATCCCTGCCCCAATCCGGAATCCGCAGGGCAAGGGTAAATGGCGCCCCGTCACCGCAGATTTTGATGGCAACTTCCCCGTTCCATGGCAGGCCGGACCGGATCTGAACAGACAAATCCCTGTCGTCTGACTGTTTTTTAACGACACCGCCTATGTAGAGATGGACAAATAAGGTGTCCTCATTTTCAGTGCAGGCGTAAGAGCCGACGGAACTTACCAGGCGGGCCAGATTGGGCGGGCAGCAGGCGCAGCCAAACCATTTCTGACGGACCGGTTTCACATGCGTTTTTCTCTCATCGTTGTGGCACGCCTCGGGAACCACCTCCAACGGGTTGACATAGAAGAAACTCTTTCCGTCGAGAGCCATGCCGCTTAAAATTCCGTTATAGAGAGCGCGTTCCATCACATCGCCGTATTTCGAATCCGGTTTTATCTGAAGCATCCTCCTGGCAAAGAACACGAGTCCGATGGATGCGCACGTCTCGGCATAGGCAGTGTCATTTGGCAGATCATACGGAAATGAAAATGCTTCTCCGATACGTGTCCCTCCGATTCCCCCGGTAATGTACATTTTTTTCTCTGTTATGTTGTCCCACAGCTTCTCACAGGCAGCAAAAAGCTTCCCGTCCTCAAAATAGCGGGCCACATCGGCCATACCGGAATAGAGGTAGACTGCTCTTACCGCGTGGCCAACCGCTTCATCCTGTTCCCTCACCGGTACGTGGGCCTGATGATAGGCATACCGCAGTTCCTCTTCATGGCCAGGTTTCACTGCCTCCGGATGTTCGCTGTCGAAATAGTACGGTCTCGTGCCGCGCTCGTCGATAAAGAACCGGCTCAAGTTCAAATATTTCTCTTTCCCTGTCACTTCATAAAGCCGCACCAGCGCCATTTCCGCAATCTCGTGGCCCGGGTATCCCCTCTTTTTCCCTTCTTCTCTTCCAAAATGGGCGTCAATATAGTCGGCAAAACGCTCCGCAGCCTGCAAAAGCTTCTCTTTACCGGTCGCCTGGTAATAGGCGGCCGCAGCCTCAGTCAGATGGCCAAAACAGTACAGTTCATGGTTATCTTTTAAGTTGGAAAAGATCTTGTCCTTTCCATTTATAATATAGTAGGTGTCGAGATATCCATCCTCCTGCTGGGCAGCGCAGATAACATCAATCGCGCCATCGGCCACTGCTTCCAGCTCCTTATCCGGGTGCTGGACCAGGGAGTAGGCCACCGCTTCTATCCATTTGTAAAAATCGCTGTCCTGGAACACGAAACCGTAAAACTGATCCTCGATGTGGTTCATGTCCTCAGGCTGAACCTCGAATCCCCGGTTCGTATATTCCGGCTCCACAAAAGAACTTCCCTGTTCTCTTCTGGCCTCATTGAGTTTACCCGCCACCCTGAAATTATGGATACAGAAGCTGGGGGCCGCGCCCTCTACCTGGTCGTTGAGCGCCTTCCACTGATAGGGAATCATCTCTTTCCGCACCAGTTCTATCTCATTTTTCCAGAAATTATCGGTAACCTGAATCCGGCTTAAGGGCACCGGACTGCTGTATTCCCGTCTATCCATCATTTCTCCATTCTGCCAGCGAAATCTGCCGGGCTTTTTGTTTTTCTGATAACCATATCGTATCAGACTCTTTTCCCACTTACCATTGCCAAACCGGAAAAAAGCATGTAAAATATGGAATCATAACAGGAGGATTCTCTTATGCTTCTACTGGAAAAAATGGCTTCGCGCCAAATCACCGGGGCCAACTACGTAACAGCCGTCAACGGTATGATTCACCCGGACCGCATCATGGAAATCCATGATTTTCTCTACATTCTCGACGGCTCCTGGGAAATTTTTGAGGGGGAAACGGCTTATCAGCTGCACACCGACGATTTACTGATCCTCTCCGCCAGACGCCACCATTATGGAAAAGAACTGTGTAATCCCGGAAACCGCCACATGTATCTGCACGTATCGCCGACCGAAAAGGAGAAAGACCAGGATAAAACCGTTTTCCACTCAGATAAATTTCCTGATGACCGCGGTATCGTCTCTGCAGACGGCAATCTCTCTTCTTCCCTTCCGGGCATGGAAAAAGATGAAAATATCTTTCTCTGTCCCACTCTCCTGCACTGTCAGAAGACGCCCCGGATCCGCCAGTATTTTCACGATATTATTTCCTGCTGCTGGTCGGACTCGCCGGAACGGGACAATCGCCTTTCCCTGCTCTTCAACCTGATAGTCTGCGAACTGGCTGAACTCTGCATCCGTCCTTTCACGGCTGCCGGTACGGACAGCATGGTGGA
>CAUEKH010000220.1 GCA_959018155.1 uncultured Hungatella sp. | reverse complement strand
CATGGAAACCGAGAATATGCTGGAAAATTCCAGGGCCAAGCTGGAGAAGAAACACATTGACATGATTGTGGCCAATAATCTGAAGGTGGAGGGCGCGGGATTCGGGACAGATACGAATGTCGTCACCATTATTACCGCAGAAAAGGAGCAGGAACTGGGGCAGATGACAAAGGAAGAAGTGGCCGACAGACTGCTGACTGAAATATTTGCTCTTAATTAAATAAAAGAAAAGGGGTAAGATTGTAATGAAGGTAGAAACAAAAGAAATCATCGTAGAGGGCCAGGTAACAGGCCCGGCTTTATTAACCGGATATTTAATCGGCCGGATCAGCGTGGAACCGGAGCGGAAGCGTCCGGCTGTGATCGTCTGTGCAGGAGGCGGCTACCACACGCGTTCGGACAGGGAGAGCGAGCCGATTGCGCTCAAGTTTCTGGCGATGGGCTACCACGCATTTATTCTTGACTACAGTGTGGCGCCCAACCGTTTTCCGACTTCGGTGAGGGAACTTGCGACTGCGGTTGCATGGATCCGGGAAAATGCCGGGGAGTGGTTTGTGGATCCTGATAAAATCATTGTCTGCGGTTTTTCCGCTGCCGGTCATCTCGCGTGCAGCCTGGGCGTATTCTGGGACAAAGAATTTGTATATGGATCCATCGGACTGAAACCGGAGCAGATCCGCCCGGATGGCCTGATTCTCTGCTACCCGGTTATCACCGGAGGCGAATTTGCCCATGAAGGTTCCTTCAATCAGCTTCTTGGCGAGAATGCCGGTAAAGAAGAGCGGGATGCCGTATCCCTGGAAAAATGTGTGACGGAAAAAATGCCGAAAGCATTTATCTGGCATACGTTTGAAGATGAGTCGGTCCCGGTGGAGAATTCTCTCCTTCTCGCTACGGCCATGAGAAAATGCGGGGTGAATTTTGAACTGCATATCTATCCGGTCGGCGGCCACGGGCTTTCTCTTGCGTGTGCCGAGACGGCGGGGAGACCGGGGCAGATTGAGCCCCAGTGCCAGAGCTGGATTGAGCTGGTTAAAACGTGGCTTGAGAATTTTTAACGGGAAATGGAGCGTACCGGCGCGCCGCCATCCATGGCTCAAAAGGGAAGAGAGGCTGAAAATACCAAATGAATCAACGAATCCCCACGTAAATCATCATGTGAATCTTGACTTTGATATGGATTAATAATACAATAAATGAGATTGACACGTGAAACTGGAGGAATAATTTTGTCGAATATAGCAGAAGAAATTAAAAAGAGAAGAACATTTGCCATCATTTCCCACCCGGATGCAGGTAAGACGACCCTGACGGAGAAGTTCCTGCTTTACGGAGGCGCTATCAACTTAGCCGGTTCCGTAAAGGGCAGAAAGACCGCCAAACATGCGGTTTCAGACTGGATGGAGATAGAGAAGGAGAGAGGTATTTCCGTCACCTCCTCGGTGCTGCAGTTTAATTATGACGGATACTGTATCAATATCTTGGACACGCCGGGACACCAGGATTTCTCGGAGGATACGTACCGGACGCTGATGGCTGCCGATTCCGCGGTCATGGTAATCGACGGATCCAAGGGCGTGGAGGCGCAGACGATCAAGCTTTTTAAGGTTTGTGTGATGCGCCACATCCCGATTTTTACATTTGTTAATAAGATGGACCGGGAGGCGAGAGATCCCTTCGAACTGATGGATGAGATCGAGACTGTGCTGGGAATCAGAACGTGTCCGGTCAACTGGCCCATCGGATGTGGACGTGAGTTCAAGGGCGTCTACGACAGAAATAAAAAGACAATCACCACATTCCAGGCGGCCATGAACGGCCAGAAGGAAGTGGCGGCTACAGAGGTTCTGCTTGGCGATCCGCAAGTGGACTGGCTCATCGGTGAAGATTACCACCATCAGCTGATGGAAGACATCGAACTGTTAGACGGGGCAAGCGATGAACTCGATATGGAGAGAGTCGGAAGGGGCGATTTATCGCCGGTATTTTTCGGATCCGCACTGACCAACTTTGGTGTGGAGACATTTTTGCAGCATTTCCTGGATATGACGACCTCACCGCTTCCGAGACTGACGACGACGGGGATTATTGACCCGTTTGAGGAGGATTTCTCCGCCTTCGTATTTAAGATTCAGGCAAATATGAATAAGGCGCACCGTGACAGAATTGCATTTATGAGGATTGTGTCTGGCAAGTTTACAGCCGGTATGGAGGTAAATCATATCCAGGGCGGAAAGAAGCTTCGCCTTGCTCAGCCGCAGCAGATGATGGCTCAGGATCGGAAGATTGTGGAAGAAGCGTATGCCGGCGATATTATTGGTGTCTTTGACCCGGGAATTTTCTCCATCGGCGACACGCTCTGCCTGTCCAATGAAAAATTCGAATTTGAAGGCATTCCGACCTTCGCGCCGGAACATTTCGCCAGAGTGCGGCAGATGGATACCATGAAGCGGAAGCAGTTTATCAAGGGCGTCAACCAGATCGCCCAGGAAGGCGCTATCCAGATCTTCCAGGAATTCAACACCGGTATGGAGGAGATTATCGTCGGCGTTGTCGGGGAACTGCAGTTTGAAGTGCTGACGTACCGCCTGGAAAATGAGTACAACGTAGAAGTGAAGCTGGAGAAGCTTCCATATGAATATATCCGCTGGGTGGAGAATAAGGATGAGGTCGATGTGGCGAAGATCCAGGGCACATCCGATATGAAACGGATTAAGGATTTGAAGGACAATCCGCTTCTCTTATTTGTCAACAGCTGGAGTGTGGGCATGGTATTAGACCGGAATCCGGGACTGAAACTCAGTGAATTTGGAAGAAATTAGTGAAGGAGAAATGATATATGAGCAGGATTGATGTGGTAAGGGCAGCTATGGTAGAGGCCATGAAGGCAAAAGATAAGCAGAGAAAAGACGCGTTATCCATGCTTCTCTCTGCACTTAAGAATTTCGAAATTGATAAAAAGGATCATACGCCAATCACGGAGGAGGAAGCCGATGCCGTGGTGAAGAAGGAGATCAGACAGACTCAGGAGACTTTCGATACCGCGCCTGCAGAACGCGAGGATATCCGCTCCGAGGCAGCTTTCCGGCTGGCAGTCTACAGGGAATTTGCACCGGAGGACATGAGTGTGGAACAGATTAAGGAAGTGATTGCGTCTGTTCTCGCTGAACTGGGGATCGAGAAGCCCGCGCCTGCGGACAAGGGAAAGATCATGAAAGTCCTGATGCCGAAGGTAAAGGGAAAAGCCGACGGAAAAGTAGTCAATGAAACGCTGGCCGCCATGATGAAATAAGCGCATTCAGATGCGTCAGAATAAAAGCGCCAGTATAGAAGCGTCAGAATAAAAGCCCGTTAAGTGGAAAGGACAGAGACATGTACAGGAAAGAAATTGAAGAATATATTGAGGCCCATAAGCAGGAAATGATTGAAGATATCTGCGATCTGTGCCGGATTAACAGCGAAAAAATGCCTTATAAAGAAGGGATGCCATACGGAAAGGGCGCGTTCACGGCTTTAGCGGAGGCTCTCTCCAAGGCGGAGGCGTACGGTTTTTCCATCAACAATTACGATAACTATGTAGGCACCGTGGATTTAAATGGATTTGAGCACCAGCTGGACATTCTGGCTCACCTGGATGTCGTGCCGGCCGGAGAGGGCTGGGAAGTGACGGAACCCTTCGAGCCGGTGGTAAAAGGAGACAGGCTCTACGGACGCGGAACCGCGGATGACAAGGGACCGGCCGTAGCGGCTCTCTACGCTATGAGGGCGGTGAAGGAACTGAACCTTCCGCTCAAGAAGAATGTCCGCCTGATTCTCGGTACGGATGAGGAGTGCGGAAGTTCTGATATCGCTCATTACTACGCGGTGGAAAAAGAAGCGCCGATGACATTTTCACCGGATGGCGCATTTCCGGTTGTGAATACGGAAAAGGGCGGGTTAAACGGTCATTTTACGGCTTCCTTTACTCCGTCAGAAGCGTTGCCGAAACTGGTTTCCTTTGATGCGGGAATTAAAGTGAATGTTGTACCCGGGAAGGCCCACGCGGTATTGAAGGGCTTTGAGTACGAGGTGTTGGAGAAAGCGGCAGAAGAGACGAAAGCGGAGACAGGAATTGAGTTCGAGATCGAGGTAGACGCGGATGATGCGGAGATCACGGCCGTCGGACACGGCGCTCACGCTTCCACGCCGGAGGATGGCAACAATGCCCTGACAGGACTTCTCGTATTCTTAAAGAAGCTTCCATTTGCACCGTGCGAGCAGATCACCATGGCCGGCCGGTTGCTGGAACTGATTCCTCACGGGGATATCACGGGAGAGGCCTTAGGGATCGCCATGAGCGATGAGATTTCCGGAGGGCTGACCCTTGCCTTCAGTCTTTTAAAGATTACAGATTCCGAGATTGACGCTACCTTTGACAGCCGCTGCCCGCTCTGTTCCACAGAGGAAAATGTGCTGGAAGTGGTCAGAAAGAAGATGGAAGAAAAAGGCTTTACCTTACACAATGATTCCATGAAGCCGCCTCACCACGTGGACGGGGACTCTGAATTCGTCAAGACGCTGCTTCGCGCCTATGAGGATTATACAGGCCGCAAGGGCGAGTGCTGTTCCATGGGCGGAGGAACGTACGTCCATGAACTGAAGAATGGCGTTGCGTTCGGCGCTTCCATGCCGGAGACGGATAACCGGATGCACGGGGCCGATGAATTTGCGGTCATTGATGAACTGGTGGTCAGCGCGAAGATATTTGCGCAGGTTATCGTGGATCTCTGTTCCTGATTCTGATTTACCGGACTTCACGATTCACCGGGTTTCAGGGTTTAACGAAAAAGTTCTTGACAAACACCTTGATGAGGCGTAAAATACGCCTCATAAGTATAAATTCCTAGTTGGTCCATAGGATATGGATGGAAGGAGCAAGCTGCCATGAAACAGGTAAAAGCCATGCAGATGAATATGTACATGATGAACGGCATGAACGATATGATGATGTGCCGTATGTGTCTGTGCGTAAAAAATCGGATATAGATTTTCATTTGTATGGATTGTGATTGGAATTGCATGTGCAGTGGGGAAAGTGAATCACGGCGGTCGCAAGTCTGTGCAGGACTTGCGGCCGTTTTTTTCGTTTCAGGCGGGTAAGCTGCAGGAGAAGCGTGCAGGCAGGCGTTTTATAAAAAGTACATGTCAGGAATAAAAATGCACGTTATGAATAAACAGAGAA
>CAUEKH010000219.1 GCA_959018155.1 uncultured Hungatella sp. | reverse complement strand
TGTCTGGAACGAAATTTAAATCTCGTCCTTCAGATTATTGAGGCTGCCGCAAATGTGGTGGTCTGTGTCAATCTGATGGATGAGGCAAAAAAGAAACGCATTTCCATACGGTTTGATGTGCTGGAAGAGAGGCTGGGGGTTCCGGTGGTGGGAACCGCGGCAAGGAGTAAGAAGGGACTGGATAAAATCTACGAGGGGCTGCGCCGGACGTTCGACGGGGCGGCAGAAGACAAAGAGCGCACAGAGCGGATCCTGATCCGGTATCCGGAATACATCGAGGCGGCAATCGCCCGCCTGTCGCCCGCAGTTAAGGAGATCCCAAAAGCAGCTGAAACAGGGGTGAAAATCCGATGGCTCTGCGCCCGTCTCCTGGACTCCAATGGGAACCTGATAGAAGCCGTAGAGAAATACCTCTCGCCTGTCGCGGACTCAGAAAAAGTGACCCGGATTTTAAAAGAAATCAGAGAAGAGTGGGAGGAGAGGGGAATTACCCAGAAACGGGTCAGCGATGACATGGCTTCTGTTTTTATCCGGAAGGCAGAGTACATCTGCCGCGGCGCTGTCATTTATGAAAATCAGACCTACCACAAGAGGGATCGGATTCTTGACCGTCTGTTCACAAGCAGGGCAACCGGATTTCCAATTATGTTCCTTATTCTTCTTGGCGTCTTCTGGCTGACGATCACAGGGGCCAATTACCCGTCAGAACTTCTCAGTACCTTTTTGTTCTCTATCGAGGAGCGGCTGAGCGCCTGGAGCCTGGCGGCCGGTATGCCGCCAGTGCTGGTTAGCATGTTGTTTCACGGCATTTACCGGGTTTTGGCCTGGGTGGTCTCGGTCATGCTGCCGCCAATGGCCATATTTTTCCCGCTGTTTACGCTGCTGGAGGATTTCGGCTATCTCCCGAGAGTAGCATTTAATCTGGATCGGTGTTTCAAGCGGTGTTCTGCCTGTGGAAAACAGGCCCTGACCATGATGATGGGCTTTGGCTGTAATGCGGCGGGAATTGTGGGCTGCCGTATCATCGACTCTCCGAGAGAACGGCTGATTGCCATGATAACGAATAACTTTGTGCCGTGCAATGGCCGATTTCCAACGATGATTGCCATTATAACCATGTTTTTCGTCGGCGGCGCCACAGGGCTTTTCTCTTCTGTCGCGTCTGCCGCAATCCTGGCAGGCGTCATCGTCCTGGGCGTAGTGATGACGCTGGTTATCTCGAAAATGCTTTCCGCCACGGTGCTGAAGGGGATCCCCTCCTCCTTTACGCTGGAACTGCCGCCGTACCGCCGCCCGCAGATTGGAAAGGTGATACTCCGTTCCGTATTTGACAGAACCTTGTTCGTCCTGGGAAGGGCCATTGCGGTAGCCGCGCCGGCCGGTCTGATTATCTGGCTTATGGCCAATATTACGGTGGGGGACAGCACCCTTCTCGTCCACTGTGCCGGCTTTCTGGATCCATTTGGGCGGCTGATAGGGATGGACGGGGTAATCATTCTGGCCTTTATTCTCGGATTTCCGGCAAATGAAATTGTGGTTCCCATCATCATTATGGCGTATATGGCGGAGGGAAGTCTGCTGGAAATCAACGATTTGACCGTCTTAAAGGATCTGCTTGTAAATAATGGCTGGACCTGGATTACAGCAGTCAGCACTATGTTATTTTCCCTGATGCACTGGCCGTGTTCCACCACCTGCCTGACAATAAGAAAGGAGACGCAGAGTATGAAATGGACGCTCGCCTCATTTCTGATTCCCACTGTCACGGGAATTGTCATCTGCTTCCTGTTTGCAAATGTGGCGCGCGCTTTTATGTAAAATGAGAACGCCGCTGTTTATTTCTGTATTTCCCGGGCCATACTATTACCAGAGATAATCGGAAATGAGGTGGCAGCTTGAGCAGACATTACCGTTTATGCGCCCTGTCGGATCCGTCAAAGGCGGCCAGAATTGCCGGAGAAATCGGAAAAGTGGACGGGGTCAGAAAGATAAGGATTTCAGAAGACTTACAGGAAATGGATATCGACGTGGAGGCAGACTTAATCACACCGGTGATGGACCGGGTGGTAAATATCTGCAGCAGGATATCGTATGGCTGTGAAGTGAAGTTCAAATTCACATAAGGTACAAAGGCAGAACTGGTTATTTAAGAAAAGGCCGCGCCTGGAGGAAAAAGATTGCTGTTTATTCCTCAGGCTGCGGTCTTTTTCTGTTTCCTTCTCCGCAGAGAGAATCCTGCCGACAGGATATTCCGGCAGAAACGTGCGTGCCAGACGGATAAAATGGAAAAATCCGTAAAATAGAGGAAACTCAGAAGCGGAATAAATTGACTTCCCCCACACAGTAATGATATAATTTTTACTTAATGAACAGAAGGAGATTGGACATGGGAGAAGACGGAATCCGCCTGAATAAATTCTTAAGCGGCGCCGGAATCTGCTCCAGGCGGGAAGCGGATCGGCTGATTGAAGAGGGAAAAGTGACGGTAGACGGCAGAAGAGCAGAGCCCGGCCAGAAGGTAAAAACAGGACAGACGGTTGTATGCGACGGACGGACAGTTGCGGCGGGAAAAGATGGAGCCGGGGAGCGGCCGGAGAGGGTTCTACTGGCGGTTCACAAGCCGCGGGGGATCGTCTGTACCACCTCGGACAAGGACCGCGCGCCCAATATTGTAGATATGGTAGATTACCCCGTCCGGATTTATCCGGTGGGCCGTCTCGACAAGGATTCCGAGGGCCTGATCCTGATGACGAATCAGGGGGAACTGGTGAATCAGATGATGCGCGGGGCCAACGGCCACGAGAAGGAGTATCTCGTATGGGTGGACAGACCCGTCACACCAGAGATGATTGGAAAGCTGAAAAAGGGGGTGTTCCTGCCGGAACTCGAGGTGAAGACGAGGCCGTGTTTTGCGGAAAAGACGGGAGAAAAATCATTTCGGATTATTTTGACGCAGGGACTGAACCGGCAGATCCGCCGCATGTGCGAGCAGACCGGCTGCCACGTAAAAAAGCTTAAGAGAATCCGGGTGATGAACATAGAACTGGGCGACTTAAAAGAAGGAGAGTACCGGCCGGTATCGAAGAAGGAGTATGCAGAACTGATGCGGTTGCTGAAGGAAAATACCGGAGTATCTGACCGTATTTCAGGGAATGATGATAAAGAAACGTTCGACAGAGAAAAAAGAGGGAATGAAAAGCGTGGTCAGGAAAAGCGTGTCCAGGAAAAGCGCGCCCAGGAAAAGCATGCCCAAGGAAAGCGCGTCTAGGAAAAGCATGCCCAGGGAAAGCGTGCCCAAGGAAAATATGACTAGGGAAAGCGCGCCCAGGAAAAGCATGCCCAAGGAAAGCGCGTCCAGGAAAAACATGCCCAAGGAAAGCGTGCCCAGGAAAAGCATGGCAGAAATGACAGAAAACAGCGGTAAAGGAGATACACGATGGACGAGAAAATCAGCAGAATGAAAGAATTATCGGCAGTGCTTACGGCTGCGGCGAAGACGTACTACCAGGAGAGCTGCGAGATCATGAGTAACTACGAATACGATAAATTGTACGATGAACTGGTGGCACTGGAGAAGGAAACAGGGGTTATTTTGTCGAAAAGTCCGACTCAGCGCGTCGGCTACGAGGTGCTTTCTGAACTCCCCAAGGAGCGCCACGACAGCCCCATGCTGTCGTTGGACAAGACGAAGAGTACCGCCGATTTACAGGAGTGGCTGGGAGAACAGACAGGGCTTCTCTCCTGGAAGTTAGACGGGCTGACCGTGGTTTTGACCTACAGCGGCGGATTCCTTAAGAAGGCTGTCACCCGCGGAAATGGGGAGATTGGCGAGGTCATTACCAGCAATGCCAGGGTATTTTCCAACATACCGGTCAATATTTCCTTTAAGGGGGAACTGATTCTCCGGGGTGAGGCCGTCATCAAATATTCTGAATTTAACAGAATCAACGAAGCCATTGAAGATGTGGACGCAAAATACAAGAACCCAAGAAACTTATGCAGCGGTTCTGTCCGTCAGTTAAACAGCCAGATTACGGCGGAACGCAACGTGAACTTTGAGGCATTTGCCCTGGTGAGCGCGGAGGGCGTGGATTTTAAGAATTCGCGGAAGGAACAGTTTGAGTGGCTGAAAGGGCAGGGCTTTGACGTGGTGGATTATAAGGTTGTTACGGCGGAGACGCTGCCGCAGGCAGTGGAGGAATTTGCCGCCGCCATTCAGGATTACGATGTGCCGTCCGACGGGCTTGTACTCCTGCTTGACGATATTGCCTATGGAGAGTCCCTGGGACGGACTGCCAAATTCCCCCGAAATGCCATCGCGTTTAAGTGGGCGGATGAGATAAAAGAGACGAATTTACAGTACATCGAGTGGAGTCCGTCGAGGACGGGCCTGATCAACCCCGTGGCGGTCTTTGACCCGGTGGAACTGGAAGGAACCACGGTCAGCCGCGCCAGTGTCCACAACTTAAGTATTATGGAATCGCTGGCCCTTGGGGAGGGCGACACCATCACGGTCTACAAGGCCAATATGATTATCCCCCAGATAGCCGATAACTTAACGAGAAGCGCTAAAATCAGAATTCCGTCGGAATGCCCCGTGTGCGGCGGCGCTACGGAGGTCCGCCAGGTCAACGATGTAAAGAGTCTCTACTGTACCAATCCCGACTGCCAGGCCAAACGGATTAAGAGCTTTGCCCTGTTCGTCAGCCGCGACGCGCTGAATATTGACGGCCTTTCCGAGGCCACGCTTGAGAAATTTATCGGAGCCGGCTTTATCAGGGAATTTGCCGATATCTTCCATTTGGACCAGCATGAGGAAACTATCACGCAGATGGAGGGCTTCGGGAAGAAGTCGTACGACAATCTGATTCAGGCTATTAAAAATGCCTCCCATACCACGTTTCCGAGAATGGTCTACGGACTTGGAATCTCCGGTATCGGTCTCGCCAACGCGAAAATGCTCTGCCGCAAATTTAAATATGATTTCGAACACATGCGCCGTGCCACAGAGGAAGAACTGGTTGCTGTGGACGGTATTGGCGCAGTCTTAGCCGATGCCTGGAGACGGTATTTTGAGGATGAGAAGAATCAGGAGATGGTGGATCACCTTCTGGCGGAACTTACGATTGAGCAGGAAGAAGAGGCTGAGGGAGAAGCCATTTTCGAGGGGATGACCTTTGTCATTACGGGCAGCGTGGAGCATTTCGCCAACCGGAAAGCGCTT
>CAUEKH010000218.1 GCA_959018155.1 uncultured Hungatella sp. | reverse complement strand
TATCCTGTACGTATGACTGGTTGTTCCAGGTAAATGGAGCAACAGCGCCCATTTTATCTTTAAATGCTGTTAAAGCGGTGTGCCACTCATCAATAGTTTCCGGTGCTTCCAGTCCGCATTCCTTTAACCAGTCAGCTCTCATCATCGGGCCCATGCTGGTACATAAGTTATCGGATTCACGGATAGCCGGGAAAGCGAAGTACTTACCATCATCGGTCTTGATAGCCTGGTCCATATCAGGATTGGCTTCCAGATATGCCTTGATGTTCGGGCAGTATTTATCAAATAAATCATTCAGTTCCAGGATAATGCCATCTTCGATTGCCTTGGCAGCGCCGCCTGGATATACATTGGCATCAAGCCAGTTGTAATCCCATAAATCAGGATAATTGCCGTCTGCAATGATTAAGTTGAACTGTTCCTTATCCTGTCCTGTTGTCGGGTGCTGGAATTCAATCTTCACGCCGACCTGCTCCTGCCACTGTTTACCAATCTCGGTATCGCCCAGGTTTGTAAAGTTTGCGGAAACGTTGGAGTTTAACGGTCCCCAGTATACCAGGCTTTCATCTGTCTGAATCGGATAGGTAGTTGCCTCAGCTGCAGCTTCTGTTTCTGCAGGCGCATCTGTCTTCTCGCCTCCGGCTGCCTGTGTTGTCTCTGTTGCAGCCTTCTCTGTTGCTTTTTCAGTCTCCTTGGCAGTGTTGCCTCCACCGGAACAGCCGCTCAGTGTAGTAAGCGCCATAGCGGCTGCCAGACCAAGCGATACTTTTCTTAAATTCTTTTTCGTCATGGTATATCCTCCCTTTCATGTTACATATTTTTCGGAAATCGTAAGACGTTACATCCCAGATCCCAATATTTTAAAAACCACTTAGCCGATCGCCGGGATATTGGCAGAGCCAATGAATTTTACAGTTCCCGGTGGTAAGAGGCTTTTAATATCGAACTTGACAGTTCATGCGAAACCTGCTGTCTGGTTAAAATACTTGGGATAATAAGAATTATTGTACAAAATGCACATGATTTTCCCCTGTATTTCTGTACTTTTTATATTGGGAAATTTTTTGCCGGACAAGGCTTCACGTATTACCTTTAGATAAAACGGGAATCCGGGCAATAAAAAACATGACATAATTCTTATTATGTCATGTTATGGTTTTATAAATAAGTATTTTTTGTATTTTTTAACTATAAATATAACCAAATAACACCGCTTAAACCATTGATTTCCAGCTGTTTTGCACAACTCAAGTACTTCTCTATTATATCAATCTTATTAGCTATTTTCCTTGCTATTTCTGCTGATTTTATGTTATAATCTGCTACGCGCACAAACAAACAGCACAAAACGCAACTCGAGCGAATGAAAATTGAGGGCATTTTATACAAAGAAAAAGGTGAGCAATTATGAGTGATATTATTTCTGAGAATATTTTTTCCCCCCTGCGTATCAGCCATCCGCGCACCTGCCAGAAATCAGAGAAGTTTCTTCATGTGCATGACAATGCGTTTGAGTGTATGCTCTTTATTTCCGGGACAGTGGAGTATTTTATTGAGAATTCCATTTACAGCCTGAAGCCCGGGGATATGACGTTGATACCGCCGGGGGTCATCCACGGGTTTATGGTTGGAAGCGATTTGGCGTACGAGCGGATTCCGGTCCACATTCATCAGCATCTGATTCAATCCCTCTCTACGGATGAGACGGACCTTACTTCTGCTTTTTACCAGGCGGGGGGAAGCCGGCAGGTCATCCATCTAAGCAGCAAGCAGTATGAGCAGTTTATAAACTATGCGGATACACTAATCCAGCTGGGGCAGCAGAAGCCTTATGGTTATGACATTTTGCAGCAGGCCAATCTGCAGCTGCTTCTGATGTTTGTGACTCACGCCTGTATGACGCCGTCGCGCTATACGGCAGAGGAGGTATCGCCAAAGGTGATTAAGAAGGCGATCGATTATATCAGCGTCCATTTGACGGAAAATATCAGTGTTCAGGAGATTGCGGATGAACTGAGCATCAGCTGTTCGAGACTGTCCCATCTGTTTAAGGAGTATACGGGATCCTCGGTCTGGAGTTATGTGGTGGCCAGACGCCTCCTCCTTTCCCGGTCCCTGCTTCTGGAGGGAAAATCCGTGATTGAAGCGTGCTTTGAATCGGGATTTCGCGACTATGCTCATTTTAATAAGGTATTTTCCAAGACATTTAAGCTGACTCCGGGGAAATATAAGAAGATGATGAATGAGGCTGGAAGAGAATGGGAAGACGCAGAGGGCACGACAGCGTCCCTGATTAATCTCACGCGTATTGTATAGGAAGGGATAGATATTCCCGTTTGAGAAAAACGATAACCTGCACGCTCCGCGCACAGGTCACCGTCTTCAACAGGAAAGACAGCACGATATCGCGGTTGCGATGCGGCGCTGTCTTTCTTTTAAATATGGTAAAGTTAAATCTTATCTGTGGAGGACCCCATTTTCATCAGGGGTAAAGGTGATGGAACCGGTTTCCATCCGGCCGTCGTCATTGAGATAATACGTTTTGCCGTCGATGGTGAGAAAACCTGTCTGCATAACGCCTGTTTCCGGGTCTAAATAATACCAGCTGCCCTGTTCTGACAGCCAGCCTTTATGAAGGCCGTCTTTGCTGTAATAGTACCAGCTGCCATCCTTTTCGGACCAGCCGAACCTCTGAACCGTTGAGCCGGGGCCTTTGACGCCCTCTGTATTTTCTGAGAAGGATCTTGCAAAAGCAACGATTTTAGTGGCTCTCGATTCGGAATCAGACCAGATGAGGCAGGTGCGGCCTTTCGTCAAATCGCCAAGAGTAACGATATTCCTGGTGAGAAACGGTAAAATCAGGCAGTCGGCGGGAACGGTATAAGTGGCGCCGTCTGCTGAGACAATAGTTCCGGAGATACTATCCTGGTTAAGCGTCAAAGTATCGACCGTGATGTAATCAGGCACCCGGTAATCGGCGGGAATGTTGCAGAGAATTAACTCTCCATTGGAGATTGGCGGCAGGCTCATGGTCATGGCCGGGCCGATGTAGGCGTAAATCATCGATCCGTTCTGTATGGTGTCTAAGGCTGCCGGGAATCCGTTTACCGCGTCAAGCACCCGGGTCTCTTCTGAAATTGTAATGATAAGTTCCTGGCCCGCAAAATTGCCATCCTGTCTTGCAATCGAGATCCGGCCGTCTTCCGTATGGTTGACGGTTCCGTAGACGCGCACAGGCTGAAGCGGGGCGGCGTCTGTATCAGCAAGAGCATCTGTGTGGAAAGAAATTCCTGTGGTGAAGAGTGCGGCCGCACAAAGTAAGGATAAGAATAATTTGCTTTTTCTCTGTCTCATGATGAATACCTCCGTAGGGGTTAAATTTTTGTTCTTTCTGTAAAAACAGTATAGCAGATATTGGGAGAAATGGAAATTACAAAAGAATTACAAATATTTACGATTGTTTCTTTGCTGCGGTTCCGGTTTCGGAGTCTACTCCCGCTGCCACACTCTGTCAGGAAGTCGAAAAAGATTGGTATATTGACGGTACGGGCAGTTTATGCTATTATCATTTTAATGAATTGCATATCTGCATAGGGCTTTGGTTATGATAAGGCAGTAGAAGCGAGACTGCCTTTTTTGGTTCGTATTGGTATGGTGTCTGGCAGTTTCAGGCAGTCCGATATGGCGGCCGGCCCATATGTGAGTGCATTCAAAAATCTAATGAGGAGGTTTTTATGAGAAAAGGCAAATTATCTAAAGGAATTGCTTTACTCCTGGCTTCTGCCATGGTTATGACTGGCTTAAGCGCCTGTGGAAAGGACCCGGTTGCAGAAGAGACTACGACTGCGGCAGCAGGAGAGACAACAGCGGCTGCGGGCAGCGAGGCAGCTACGACGGCGGCTGATACAGAGGCTGGCAAAGAGACAACATTTACATACGCAATTGGCGGTGATCCGGGTGCGAATGTGAATGTTATTACAACTTCTGATCGTTTCGGCCTGATGACAATTAAGATGGTCTATTCCCCGTTATTTATGTATAACGCAGACGGAATTAACTGGTTCCTGGCTACAGGGGTTGATACTTCTGAGGACAATTTAACGTATACGTTCCATTTGAGAGACGATGTAAAGTGGTCCGATGGCGAGCCGTTTACTGCTGACGACGTGGTATTCACGTATGAGGCGATGGCTGAGACAGAGGGCGGCTGGGCGTATTCTCAGCTGGTTTACCCGGAGGGAAATGTGGAGATCAAGAAGATTGATGATACCACCGTTTCCTTTACCTTCCCATTTGTCAACGCTTCTTCTGTAGAGATGCTTTCCCAGATTTTCATTATGCCAAAGCACATCTATGAGAACGTGGCTGACTATGAAAACAATGAATTTAACGTAAAACCGGTTGGTACCGGCCCATACATCATGAGTGAATATTCCGCAGGTTCCTATGTGAAGTTTACGAAGAACGAGAATTATTTCCTGGGTGAGCCGTCCATCGACACGATCATCTACCGGATTATCGAGAACTCCAACACAGCGATGCTGGCGCTTCAGAGCGGCGAGGTGAATGCCTGGATCGGTACTCCTGGCGAGGTTCAGCAGATGGATCTGGAAGCCAACAATTTAACAGTCTACCCGTACACAGAGGGACGTGTCGGCTACATGGAATTCAATGCGAAGAGAGTGACAGACGAGAGAGTCAGAAAGGCAGTTCTCTACGCATTAAATAAGAAGGAAATCAACGACGCCTGCTTCTTAAGTGAAGATAACTACGAGATGCCGACAGGTTTCATGCCGACCAACAGCAAGTTCTTTACTACAGAAATTGAGACGTATGAGCAGGATTTAGAGAAGTCCAAGGCCCTCTTAGAGGAAGCCGGAGTTTCCAATTTAAAACTGACGCTGGGCTACAACGGCGCGGATACCGTTTCTTCCACTCAGGCTGTCATGATGCAGGAGCAGTTAAAGAAGGCCGGCATTGAGCTGACACTGGCCAGCGCGGACGGAACAGCGCTCTTCAATCAGATGAAAGACCCGAATAACACATACGATATGTATTTAGGCGGCTATATCATGGGTATCGACCCGGATACATTCGCTTCCCTGTTTGAATCCGGTTCCATCAGCAATACCATGCATTACGATTATCCGGAGATCAATGAGCTGTGTGCCAAGGGGCGTGCTACTACTGATGAGGCAGAGAGAATGAAGATCTATACAGAACTTCAGGGA
>CAUEKH010000217.1 GCA_959018155.1 uncultured Hungatella sp. | reverse complement strand
GTGGCTGGCAGGAGAAAACGTAGAGGTGTATGGTCTTACCTTTGTACAGAGCCGTAAAGGAAATGAAGCATATAAACAATGGAGCGCCTTGGACTTGACAAGGTCTGGAGCCAGGGGAAAGCAGTTCTGGCATGCGGAATCCCAGGGTGGACCGCTCTGGTATCAGCCACAGGTGACAGGAAGACCACGTGAGGACGGTAGAATTACGGAGCCTGAGGATATCCGGCAATGGAATCTTACCAGCCTGGCCGGAGGGGCCAGGGGAATCCTGTGTCCGAGGTGGAGACCACTGCTGGATGGCCCATTGTTTGGAGCTTTCGGGGCATATGGTATGGACGGAGCGCCGACTCCACGCTCTGAAATGACTGCTGTACTGGCTAAATGGGCCAATGCATCTGAACAGCAGGAACTTATGGCTGCATCTCCGGTTCAGGGAGAAATTGGAATACTAATATTACCTGAGACACAGAGAGGGACCTTTCTGCTCTCACGATTTGGGGCTGAAGACAGTTATGCAGCAGCAGTGACAGGCGCTTATCGCGGGTTCTTTGATTTAGGATATCAGCCTGACTTTGTCCATATTGATGATCTGGAGCGGTATCAGAAAGTTTATTTACCAATTCCAGTTATGATGGATAAATTAACGGCAGAGAAGATTGATGCCTGGATCTTAAAGGGAGGAATCCTGTTCAGTGAAGGCTGTCCCGGGTATTTGGACGGATATTGCAGCGCCGGAACAGTTCAGCCTAATCTTGGACTGGATAAGGTATTTGGCGTGAAAGAATGTGATGTAGAATTTACTCAGGATATTCTGCAGGATGAACAGTTTTCATGGAAAGAACGTTTTTTCTATGGAGGGGAATACCTTCAGAGCTACAGGCTGGAGGGAGCCAGTGAGCTTCTGGAAGGTAAGAATAATCGAACGCTGGCGGCGGAGAACAGGTATGGACTTGGAAAAGCATTTTTAATTGGGACCAGTCCGGCGTTGGGATATAGTAATCATCCGTGTGACGAGCAGAAGGATTTATTTCGGTGGATTGCCGGGATAATGAAGCTAAAAGCACATACCAGTTGTGAAAATCCGAAGGTGTGTGCCCGCATTCAGACATACGGAGAGGCTCTTTTTTTATGGCTGATTAATGGAGAGCATTCCGCTCAGAATACCAGAATAAGACTTGAGGGACAATATGAATTTGATGAGGTCGAAAAAATATACTGGCAGGGCGGCACACTCACTGTAAAAAATGGGGAGATTCAGGCTGAACTGGAAGGACGAAATGCAATTGTGATGAAACTGAAGAATAAGAGGAGGTAAAAAATAATGAAGAAAATCATAACTTTTTTAACTGTCATTTGTATGACTGCTGCCCTTGCAGGCTGCGCAAAATCGGCTCCGGCCCCACAACCAGTTGAGGCGGAGAAGGTAACTTTGCAGTATATGACCCTGGCTGACGGCAAAGTGTTGGAGGCTGAGCGTCATATTGTTGAAAATTATATGAAAAAGAATCCGAACGTTGTTGTTGAAATTACGTCAGTACCGGCCCTGGATACATTTATCACCACGCTTAAAGCAAAATTTGCCGCAGGTGAGGAACCAGATCTCTACATGTTCCAGGCAGGAACCCGTGTACGTGAGTTTGCACAGGCAGGACTTTTAAAGGATATTACCAATGAGCCATATATGGAATCTGTTTATGAAAAGGACAAGCCATTCAATTCGCTTAATGGAAAAATATATGGAGTGCCAATGCGCTACGAATACACTGGTCTGTTTGTCAACAGGGAGGTCCTGGCGAAGTATCCTGAGATAGAAATACCCACTAATTTCCAGGAGTTGATGGAGGCATGCCAGAACTTACGGGAACAAGGGCTGGAAAACCCTATGATTCTGGCAGGTAAGAGCATTAATAATGTGGCACAGTTTGATTTCCAATATCTGGCCTGCGTAATCAGTCATGAAAATCCTGACTATTATGAGCAGATGCTGGATGGAGAACTAAAATTTACAGATGAGATCTTTCAGGAAATGTTTAATAAATATGGGCAACTTAAAGCATATGTATCAGAGGATGCACTGGGAGTGGACGATGATGAGGCGATCAAACGTTTTATTCGGGGAGAAGGTGCATTCTGGGTTGCCCACGGCAGCGAGATTACCCGTATGAGGGAACTTGGAGGAGAAGAATTTGACTTTGTGATGGTGCCTACCGTGCTCCAGGACAAGGAACAGGAGAGAACCTTTAACTGTGGCCAGGCGATTGCTCTGAACGTAGTGAATTCCAGTGATCATCCTGATGAGGTTCGTGCTCTTGTTACAGAATTTTTACTGCCGGAGAGCAGCAATATTATGGCCGTTGAAGGAAAAGTCATGCCGGCAGCGGTTGGCGCAGAGAAGCTTCCTGACAATTGTCTGGAGCCTTGCCGTGAATGGTTTGACAGTGATAAGAAGATGGCGCATGCTGATTTGATCTGGGTACCTGGTATCAAGGACGTGATGAAGGAGATAACTCAGAAATGGTATATGGGCGAAAGCGTGGAAAACGTGTTGAATGAATGGGATACCCAGCACCAGCGTCTGTTGGAGGCAAATCCGGATTTTATCAAGAATTTTGAGAGGAATTAAGCATGGAATTGACACGAAGGATTCATTTATGCGGAAGCGGAGCCTTCGGTCTCACCAGTGAGGGGGACTGTCACTGTTATGTACTGGATGGGGGCAGTGAGTTGGCACTGATCGACTGTGGGCTTGCCAGGAATCCCCAGGCCATTCTTAAACAAATGGAGAAGGATGGCCTGGATATCGGTAAGCTGCGGTATTTACTTCTGACTCATGCCCATCCAGACCATGCCAATGGCTGTTCGTGGTTTCAGGAGCATATGGAAATCCGTATTATGGCAAGCAAGTTTGAAGCACAGGTAATGGAGTATGGATTGCTGGAAACACTGGGAGTTCGCGCTGAGAATGGCAAATATCAGCAATTTGCTGAAATGGCGCGCTGCAGAGCTGACCATATCATGGAAGATAATGAAGTTATACAGGTGGGGAATTTAAAGATTACTGCTTTGATGACTCCAGGGCATACCGCGGGGTCCACCAGTTATGAGGTAGAAATAGACGGACAGCGAAATTTGTTTACAGGAGATGAGGTTTTTTATCAGGGATTTGTCAGTGTTTTGACAGCACCGTTTTCTGATTTTGAACATTATTATGAAGGACTTAAACGCCTGGAAGGACGCGGTACAGATGGACTGTTTCCATCTCATCTCATGTGGACGTTACGGAATGGACAGAAACATATTGATAAGGCGCTGTGGGATTTCGAAGTGACTCAGCGACCGAATCTAAAACCATTTTCTTAAAAGGAGTGTAAAAAAATATGGCAGACAGAGTGAGTGGAAGATCAGCGATTGTAACAGGAGCCGCCCGCGGTATCGGGCGAGCCATCGCGATGAGATTGGCAGAGGAGGGCGCGGATGTGCTGGTAAACACACGTGACCCTAAGACGTTGGAAGCGGTTTATCAAGAGGTAAAAAAGGTGGCGAAAGGCGGAAAGGTAGCTAAATATCTGGCTGATGTCAGTTATGAAGACCAGGTGGAAGCCATGTTTGACCATGCGATTGGTGAATTTGGAAAGGTGAATATTGTTGTGAATAATGCGGCGGTAACCAATCCCCGTCCTGCACTGCAGTATACATCGGATTTCTGGGAGGAGAACCTTCGCATTAATTTATTTTCTGTATACTATACCTGCACCAGGGCTGCGCGGGAGATGGTAAAAGCCGGGGAAAAGGGCAGCCTGATTAATTTCTCTTCTGTTGGTGCGAAACAGCCGCATCGTCAACTCCTGGCATATGACAGCAGCAAGGGGGCAATTGAAACACTGACCCGCGCTCTGGCTTTGGAACTGGCACCTTTTGACATTACAGTTAATGCGATTGCTCCGGCATCGATTCTGGGCTTTTGTGTACCTAAGATGGATCCTGAAAAGGCTGCAGCCAGAGACCCGAAAGACTTTGCTACACCGATTACCAGACAGGGGACTCCCGAGGATGTAGCGGACCTTGCACTGTTCCTGGCAAGTCCGGAGTCCTCATACATAACAGGTCAGATTATAGCTATAGATGGGGGACTTAGTGTACAGGCTCGTCCCGCTTTGATTGCTCCATTGGAGATAACACCGCTTAATTTAAGTGAAAAAGAAATTCGGTAATAATAAACAGAGCCCATTAGGAGCGATCATATGAAAGAACAGTGGTGGAAAACGTCAACCCGTGTGATACAGACAAACTTACAGGTCATGGATACGCCCAAAATGTCAGCAGTAAATCTGGCACAGGCTGTGGTGGAATTAGGAGGAAATGCACTGGCGGTCAATGTGGGTGGCATTTATGCGTGGTATTTAAGTAAAGTGCCGTATCATCACGTAAACGAATGGCTTCCGGGGGACCGAGACTTAATGGGAGAAATCGTGCAGGAATGCCATAAACGAGATGTGCGGGTGATTGCCCGTTTTGATTTCAGCAAGGCGGAGGATTCGGTGTATCTTCAAAAGCCGCAGTGGTTTGTCCGCAATCCGGATGGGACGCCCCATGCATATGGAATCGAACGTCCGGGGCCATGGAGTATCTTGTATAGTACCTGCATAAATGGAGGCTACAGGAACTTCAATGTGGCGGTCCCTGTACTTACAGAAGCTTTGAACCGGTATGAATTCGACGGGGTTTTCTTAAATGCTCCTAATTATGAACCTTGTTTCTGTGATAAATGCAGAGAGAAATACCGCCAGATTTATGGCAAAGCGCTTCCCATGGAGTGGGAGACAGAGACGGGCAAAGATATATCCTCTACTTTTGCACACAGACGAAATATCGCCGGAATTGAAAAGGATTGGGATTCCCTGTGTTACCAGGACAATATGAGGCTGATGCAGGAAACTATTCACAGAGCAGCGCCGGGAATTCCATTAATTTTATACTTTAAGACGTATGGAGAGAACCTGCAGGCCAGGGCATCTACTGCGGATATTCTGTGTGCGGAGGCCCAGGATGTACTCTCGCAGGGAAAAAAGAATTTTACGCCATTCTGGCTCCCTACTCTGAATGCCAAATATGGATCGCTGCCAGAACATATGCCTGCTCCGTTTGGTATTATCCATTCTTGTCCGGGGATGGATTGGCGTCACACCGGTCTGCCGGAAATAGAATACCGAAGTTGGATGAGCCGGTCAGCGGCCAACGGAGCAAAC
>CAUEKH010000216.1 GCA_959018155.1 uncultured Hungatella sp. | reverse complement strand
GTGATTCCTGCTACCCAGGAAATCTATCTGCAGGCCATGAAGGAAGGACTTCTGGAAATTTTCATCGAGGCAGGCGCCATTGTCAGCACGCCTACGTGCGGCCCGTGTCTGGGCGGTTACATGGGAATTCTGGCCGCGGGAGAACGGTGTATCTCCACGACGAACCGAAACTTTGTAGGCCGTATGGGCCATGTGGATTCTGAAGTTTATCTGGCCAGCCCTGCTGTAGCTGCGGCCAGCGCCATTACCGGAAAAATATCAGCGCCGGAAGAACTGGGATTATAGGAGGACGAGGACATGAAAGCGAATGGTACTGTTTTTAAATACGGTGATAATGTGGATACCGATGTCATTATCCCGGCCAGATATTTGAACATTACAGACGGGTACGAGCTGGCGAAACACTGTATGGAAGATATTGATAAAGAATTTGTCAACCGGGTAAAGCCGGGAGACATCATTGTGGCAAATAAAAACTTTGGCTGTGGTTCTTCCAGGGAGCACGCGCCGCTTGTTATCAAATGCGCCGGAGTCAGCTGCGTGATTGCAGAGACGTTCGCCAGAATTTTCTACCGAAACGCCATCAATATCGGGCTGCCGATTATTGAATGCCCGGAGGCGGCGAAGGCTATTGCGGCAGGAGATGAGGTCGAGGTCGATTTTGACAGCGGAGTCATTACGGACAAGACGACGGGCCAGTCCTTTGAGGGCCAGGCATTCCCGCCGTTTATGCAGAAAATCATTTCCGCGGGCGGATTAATTCCATATATTAACCAGAAATAGAAATAAAAATATAAAATACGGCAGGGTTCGGGAGGATTTGCGGCGGCAGTCCCTCCTGAACCCTCTTTTGTGAAATGTGGTATTATTATAGAAGAGACACAATTATGATCTCTATATGAAAAGGAGTGAATCAACGTGGTAAAAACGAATGCCATGCGTATGCTTGACAAGGCAAAGGTTGCGTACGCGACGAAAGAGTATGAGGTGGACGAGTCTGATCTTTCCGGCAGCCATGCGGCCGACATGATGGGAGTGGACCATGGTTCTGTGTTCAAAACCCTGGTCTTAAAGGGGGAGAAGACCGGTTATCTCGTGTGCTGCATCCCGGTGGATGAGGAACTGGATTTGAAGAAGACCGCCAAGGCGGCCGGAGATAAAAAGGTGGAGATGATTCCCATGAAGGATTTACAGAGCGTGACAGGGTACATCAGGGGCGGCTGTTCGCCCATCGGGATGAAGAAGCAGTTCCCCACTTTTGTCGAAGAAAAGGCATTTTTGTATCCTGAAATCGCCATCAGCGCCGGATTAAGGGGCCAGCAGATTATAATTTCCCCACAGGAACTGATAAAATTCGTGAGGGGAAAAAGCGCGTCTCTGGTGTAAAATAGTTTACATAAATAAAAAACGCAAAAAACGGCAAAAGTTGCAGAGGATAATAATTAACAGAAATGTAACATATTCGTAAAGAATGAAAGGCAATAGAGAACAATAAAAGTAAAAAATATAATGACTAAATTGTAAATATCATACAAAAATGATGCCGGTGTCGAAAAAATCCAAAGGAATATATAACAAAAATATTAAAAAACCATTGACTTTTTTAACATCTCTCCTCTATAATACGGACGTCACCCGGAAATGGCTGTAATTCGATACAGCCGATGCAAGTGAAAGAAGAGAAAGAGGAGTATGTATGCTGACACTGGATTCAATTCTTCGGCATATCTGTCAGTTCTTTAAAGGGCTGGCTGTGAAGGTCACAAAGCAGATGTACCGTTCCTCCGCTGTGTTTATGGCGGGCGCGGCTGTCATTACGGTTGTGGCATTCACCTCGGCGGGGTTCGGAAGCGGAGGCAGGAATGCGCTGACTGCATTTGCCGAGACGCGCGGACAGGATACAGCGGATGAGGAAGATGCGGAAGAAGACGAAGCTGTTACGGAAGCAAAAATACAATCTGGACGGCAGTTAGCCGGCAGTCTGTTACAACAGGAAATACAGCAAAAACAGGAACTTAAGAGAGAGTCAAAAGCTGAGATAGAACGGATTCATGCTGAGGCTGTCATGGCGGCTGAGGCGAAAGCGCGGGAAGAGGAAGCAGAGGCATTAAAGGCCAGACAGGAAGCAGAACGTCTGGCAAAGCTGGAGGAAGAGAAGGCAGCGAGAGCCGTCTCCGTCTCTGACGACGATTACCAGGTGCTTTTAAAAATTGTCCAGGCTGAGGCGGGTATCTGTGATGCCAAGGGAAAGATATTGGTGGCCAATGTCGTTTTAAACCGTGTGAAAAGCAGGGAATTTCCGAATACGGTGCGCGGGGTTGTCTATGAGCCATCCCAGTTTTCGCCAGTATCCAACGGATCCATCAATTCCGTTTCCGTTTCCAAAGAGACGAGGGCGTGTGTGGACCGGGCTTTATCCGGAGAGGATTATTCGGACGGCGCTTTATACTTTATGTATCGTCAGGGCTCGAGGAGCCGGGCTGTCAGCTGGTTCGATTCCCATTTGACATATCTGTTCCGCCATGGAAACCATGAATTTTTTAAATAAAAATATTGTAGATTATTCTGCTTTTGGTGTATACTATAGGTATACGGTCAGATAACCGGACCGCAAATACTTTTGATACATAAAAGGAGAGCAGGACTATGATTTTTGACTCAGCGAAGAATCTTGACTTCTACAGAACGTTAGGAGTGGAGGGAAGATACGCCAAGGCGGTGGATTTCCTTCAGAATAATGATTTAGAGAACTTAGCACCGGGGAAATATGAGATTGACGGCAAGGATGTCTACGCCAATGTCACAGAATACACAACAATTCCGTGGGAGGATGCAAAGTACGAATCTCACCACAATTACACAGATATCCAGTATGTGATTACCGGATCTGAAACCATGACGTACGCGCCGGTTGAGGAACTGAAGGAAAAAGTACCTTACAATGAGGAAAAGGATGTCGTTTTCTACGACAATGAGAACCCGGGCTTAAAGGTAGTGGTAAAAGCCGGAGAATATATGATTTTTAACCCGTGGGATGGACACAAACCAAAGGCAGCAGCAGGTGAGCCGGCCCCGATCAAGAAGGTTATTGTTAAAATCAAAGAAAACTAAGAGCAGGTAAAATAAAAGTAAAGCAAAGAAGTGCCATGGAACGGTTCCCTTTAAGCGGGGAGGCGGTCCATGGCTTTTTTTAGACGGTGATCTGTGCGCGGAATGCAGGTTATCGTTTCACCTATGTGAGTCTTTTCATCTGTGAAGTTTTTTCATAAACAAATATTTTCCGCGGGAAGCGCAGCCAGGGGATCCCAGCCATCCTCACCGCCGAGAATGGCTTCTCTCGTATACTCCCGAACTTCCCTTTCCGTCATCTTATGAACCCACTCCGGGCGCCTGGCCTTTATGGCGCCGGGGCCAAAGCTTCCGTACTCGGCGTAGAAGGCGTGTTTTCTGGCCTCCGGTTTATTCCAGTCATGAAATCCTTCCGGATGGATATGGGAGTCGAGGAAGCAGTCGATCAACACGGTTTTTGCGTAGTCGCGCCACGGCCTTCCGATATAGGCGTTGTCCTCCGGACAGTTGCTTTCAAAGCGGCAGTCCTTAAATACGTAGCCGTATTTCTGCCCCTCCGGGGTTGAGGCGGCGGTGACGTAGCTGCTGACGGGTTCCCCCGTATATTTGGAATAAAGAGTGCAGCCCTCAAACCAGGCGGTCGCGCTTCCAAAGATAAAGTCGATATCGCCTTCTATGTAGCAGTTTCTGTAAAAATGACGGCCATTGATGCGGGGGCTGTGCTGCTTTGGCCCGATAAAACCGTTCGGCTCGATTTCCTTTGGCGGAAGCGGACCTGTAAAAATGGTGTCCTGTCCTCCGAGAAAGCGGCAGTTATCGAAGATGAGGCGGTCCCCGTCGCCATAGAGGGAGAGCGCCTGGCCGACATCGGTTCCTTTCCCGGCGCTGTTTTCAAAGGTGATATTTCTGGCTGTGAAGTCGTGGGTGTCCACAAGGCAGGAATACGTCCGGAAAGTCCCGCGCTTTCCGATGTCTTCCATGGGCATCCGGGCATAGAGGTGATACGTCAGAACCGTATTTTCCGGATCTTCACCGAGAAATGTCACATGAGGAACGGTGACGGTTACTTGTTCGTGGTAGACACCTTTGCGGATCAGAAGAATGATCTCCTCCCTGTTATCCCGGGGCAGACGGTCAAGCGCTTCCTGGATCGTGGTAAAATCACCGCTGCCATCCTGGGCAATCTGAATCATACAATCCCTTCTTCCTGATGTTTCTGTATATATAATTTGATTTATACAGTAAATATATCGGGTTCGTGTCGATTTTGCAAGATAAATGTTGACTTTTATTTCACAAAATGAGATAATGGGGACGAATTTTGGAGTACAGCGGTTTGTGCAAGGAGGAGAGATGGAGAAGGAATATCTGCTGTTCGATTTGGACGGCACATTAACGGATCCGAAGGAAGGCATCACAAAATCGGTCCGCCATGCCCTGAATGCCTTTGATATCGAGGTGGAGGACTTAGATACCTTATGCTGCTTTATCGGACCGCCTTTAAAGGACAGTTTTATGGAGTATTACGGCTTCAGTGAGGAGAATGCCCAGGCTGCGATAGGGATTTACAGGGAGTATTTTTCTGACAGGGGCCTGTATGAAAATGAAGCCTATGAAGGGATCGGCGAGGTCCTGGAAAATTTGAAGAGGGTCGGCCGGAAGCTTTATGTGGCTTCCTCGAAACCGGAGATATTTGTAAAAAAGATTCTGGAACATTTTCAGCTGGCTTCTTACTTTACCTTTATCGGCGGTGCTGATCTGGGGGAGACGAGAGTGAAAAAGGCCGATGTCATCCGATACGTCCTGGAGGAGAACGGGATTACCGATCTGGATAAGGCAGTCATGATCGGTGACAGGAAGCACGATATCCTCGGAGCGAAAGAGGTTGGCATGGACAGCGTCGGAGTTCTCTACGGCTACGGAGACAGAGAAGAACTGACGGAGGCGGGAGCGGATTTTCTCGCGGAAACTGTTTTTGATTTGCAGAAATTGTTATAGTGTGATATACTTCTGCTTACAGCAACAAAAGACGTCTCGGGAAGGAGCACATCATGATTGAACTGGGAAGAGAAAAAAGACAGATAATCGGACCTCTCTGCGAGGGCGCGGACCAGGTTCTGGTTTGTGGAACTGTACAGGGCCACATGGGCAGGGTATGGGTGCCAAGTCTTGAGAATCCGTCCTACT